>JAHAIU010000533.1 GCA_018372555.1 Clostridium sp. | reverse complement strand
TGATAATTTATATGTGTTTAATTTAAGTGAATCGGAACGCCAAAGAATTAAAAATCAAAAGTTAGAAGCGGTATATCCTGAAGTTAATAGTGTTGATTTTTTAAAGGATACACCAATTTCTAAGATTTTGTATCAAAATGTTGATGTTCCTTATTTAATGAGTTTAGAAGAGGGGTTAAAACCAATTACTGATGGACATTGTGCGGTTAGTTATTCATCAAATCGTTACATGGAATTCAATGCTCTTGGGGTGGATAAAGGACAAGGATTGATTGATTTAGCAAATAAATTAGGCATCGCTATTGAAGAAACGATTGCTGTTGGTGATAATTATAATGATATGGCAATGTTAAAAGTGGCGGGCTTATCAGTCGCTGCTAACAATGCTGTAGATGATGTTAAAGCTGCATGTGATTATACAACAAATGCTAACAACAACGAAGGTGTTGTGGCAGAATTGATTGAGAAATTTATTTTTAATGAGATTTAAAGATATTGTTGAAATTGAGTTTCAACAAGATTATTATAAGCAGCTACATCAGTTTGTTGAAAATGAATATTTACATAAAACGATTTTTCCCCCAAAAGAAAATATTTTAAGAGCCTATAACTTTAAAAATCGTAAAAAAGGTGCTAGACAAATTAAAATGACATTGAATAATCACTTTAGCATTAATTATAATTTAAACCGTATAAGAAGAATAATGAAAAAATACAATATTGTCTATCCACTCAGAAAAGCTAATCCTTATAGAAGAATAATGAAAGCTACAAAAGAACATACAGTCTTACCTAATTTGTTAAATAGAGAGTTCAAGCAAGAATCTCCAGGCAAAGTATTGCTAATGGACATATCTTATTTATTTTTCAAAAATAGTCAAAAGGCTTATTGGTCGACCATTTTAGATGAATCTACCAATGAAATTTTATCTTATAATGTATCAAAGAATCTAAAAATAGATATAGTAACCAGTACAATAGATAAACTAATAGAAAATAACAAGAATATTCTTAGAGAGGATTCGTTTATTCATTCTGATCAAGGAGTGCATTATACTAGTCCAATTTTCCAAAATAAAGTTAAGAAGAATAAATTAGGATAATCTATGTATAGGCGTGGAAACTGCTGGGACAACGCCCCGCAGGAATCGTTTTTTCTACATTTAAAGGATGAAGCTAACATAAAAGCATGCGAAATATTTGAAGAGTTAGTTAAAGAAATAGATGATTACATAGATTATCATAATAATTTTAGAGGACAATGGAATTTGAAAAAGATG
>JAHAIU010000080.1 GCA_018372555.1 Clostridium sp. | reverse complement strand
ATATCTTATTTTTTCTTCATCTTCTATAATAAAAATCTTTTTTGTATCCATATGTCACCTTCCCCTAACAATAGTATTTACATATATAAGTTGTAATAACGTTTTTACATCATTTTAAGGTAGTTCATGTGTGAAATATTTTAGATATGAAATTTCATGTTAAGCTTATATACAAATTAAATAATATATGCTTTCAATTAAAGTGATTTACTAAAAAAATATTTCCCACTTAAAATTACGTAATCTTATAAAATGCAAGTTGTTTATTAAAACATAGACTTCTTTTCTTATTTTAATAAAATATATTCATATTTACTATCTATTAAAATTATAACATGCTTTTTACAAAATTATATCTTTTATAAAAACATCTTTACAATCAACCTTTTAAAATATGGAAGAATATTATATAATAATACCGACTACATTTAAATGGAGGAAATAATATTGTTTAAGAAAATTAATCTTAAAGGGGTGACAAATATGTGGGTAATCTATGCTTTATTATCAGCTCTCTTTGCTGCACTCACTTCAATTTTAGCTAAAATTGGTATTGAAAACATAAATTCTAATTTGGCTACTGCTATTAGAACAGTTGTGGTTCTAGTTATGGCTTGGGGAATAGTATTGATAAATGGCAGTATAAATCAAATTGGCAATATTACTCAAAAAAGCTGGATATTCTTAATATTATCAGGTATAGCAACTGGTTTATCTTGGCTATTTTATTATAAGGCACTCCAAATGGGTGATGCTTCAAAAGTAGTTCCAATCGATAAGTTCAGTGTTGTAATTACTATGGTACTTGCCTTTGTAATATTAAAAGAAGCTGTTACTATTAAAACAGTAGTAGGTGGAATATTTATTACTATTGGTACATTTATATTAATTCTTTAAATTAAAAGATCGATCCTTTCAATTTATATAATTTACTAAAGAATTATTTTTAATTTATAATGATATAAAACTATAGATATAGATTATTAATTGAAAAATATATATTATTATTTTTATTTTAAACTAATAAACTCAGATTTTAATTTTACTCTCACCTTATTAAGTGAGATAGTTAAAATCTGAGTTTTTATCTTTATTCTTACTTGAATTATAAATTTGCCTCTTCAAATTTATGTTCCATAAAATGTGTTAATTTGTGGAATGGCTTCTTTAATACTGCAATAATAATAAAAATTAAACAATATATTAAAAGTGCCCTTACACTTGTAAAAACATTCTCCCAAACTGGTCCTGATATAGCTTCTCTAAAACTATTTATTGAATAAGTAAATGGCCAAAGTGGATACAGCATACCAAATATCTCTGGATTTGTTTGTATTGGATATATTCCTCCTGCACCTGCTATTTGGAATACCATTATTATAACAGCTATAGCCTTACCAACATTACCTAAAATAGAAACTAAGGTAAATATTATTAATGTAAATGTAATTGATGTTAACATTGCTAATCCAAATAATAAAGGCACATTATACACTGGAACTTTAAGTATTAACCAATCTCCTAAAATTACTATAAATGATTGAATTAAACTTATACTTAAAAACAACAGCATTTTTCCAAAATGTCTTTGAAGCATATTAGGTTGCTTTCCAGTCTCAAAATCCTCACAATTTGTTGTTAATAATGCTCCTGTTAAAAGAGCACCTACCCAAATTGCTAAAACAGAATAAAATGGAGTAAGCCCTACACCAAATATTCCTTCCCCATAAACATCCACTTCACTAACAGTTATTGGAGATGATATAAAATCAGCTATTTCACTAGAATCTTTTGTAAGTAACTCAATTATTTGATTTAAACTTTCATCATTTAGGTTTTCTAGCTTAGAATCTAGTTCTAGAACGTTTTTTTGAATATCAGCTATCTTATTACTTAATTTCTCTGCATCCTCTATAGCTTCATTACTTGATGCTATTCCATAGTTTGCTAATGCATTTAATTGTGGAACTATTATCTTTGAAGTTTCAAGTATAGAATTTAAACTATCTAAGTTATTTGCATACTCCTCTGAAATATTATTAATAATATTACTGTTATTCCTATAATAATCATTTGAAATAGTAACAATATTGTTCATAACTTCATCATTAGCCTTAATTATTGCATCTATTTTTTTATTTATATCTTCTTCTGTACCATTGCCTACTAATTTTTTTAATTCATTAATAGAGTTTTCTTGATCATTTAAAATATCCTTAAGATTATTTAATTTATCAACTAATTTATTTAAATATCCATTATTTATATTCTCATTAATTTTATTTATTTCTTCAATTAATACATTAATTATACTTTTCATTTTATCAATATAATTATAAACTTCATCTAATTTTTTGTTTATTTCATCCTTAGTAGCAGATGATAGCTTCATATTGTCTAACGAATTATCTATTTTCTTAGATAAAGTCTGAAGATCTATAATACTACTATTAATATCATTATTTATAGTATTTAAACTATTCTTGTTTTCATTTACCAAATCCTTGCTTAATTCTGTAGCTCTTTGTAAATCATTAATTTGCTCAGTAATAATAGGTAAATCATTTTTCATACTATTAATATATTCTTTTAAATCCTCTGAATTTTCTGCAGAAGTATTTATGTAATCTTGTATACTTTCTAAATTAACTATTCCTGTACTAATAACATCTTTTATATATAATACCTTTGAACGATTATTATCTAAATGTAATCCTAAATTATTTAAGGTACTAAATGCTTCTGAATTTATTGTTTGTATAAAATTTGATTTTATTTCTTTTGTAAGCTTATCTTTAGCCACACTAGTTATTTTTGTTGCTATAGCATTTGCTTTTTCATTAACCTTATATACTATACTTGGCTTTTTAGGATTATTAGTAGTTAAACTTACCAATCCACTTGAGAAATTTTCTGGTATTTCTATTATTGCATAATATGTTCCTTGATTTAAAGCATTATTTGCTTGCCACTCATCTATCATTTCCCATTTTATAGAATTATTTTCTTTTAAATTTTCTATAACTTGATCTCCTACATTTATTTCTTTTGAATTTACTACTGCTCCCTCATCTTTATTAACTACAGCAACTGGTAAATTACTTGTATTAGCATATGGGTTCCAACATGCATATATATTTATCCATGCATATAATGAAGGAATAATACAAAGACCTATAACTATAATTATTGCTGCATAATTTCTTTTAATTTTAAGTAAATCTCTTTTAAATATTCTAAATAACATCTTCATAATTCCACCTCACTATTCTCCTATTCCTGACTCATGGAATTTCAACTCAAACTTCTTAACTACACCTTTTAATTTTGGCTTAAATATAAATCCTAATATTATATAAAGTATTGAGAATAGTAATAAAATACTTATATCTAAAATCACACTACTTACAAGTGGTCCTGCAATCGCCTCTCTAAATCCACCTACTGCATAAGTAAATGGGAAAAATGGTTGCAATATTCTAAATATAAGTGGATCCACTTGTATTGGATAACTTCCACCACATCCAGCTAATTGCACTATCATAAAAACTATATTTACAGCTTTTCCTACATTTCCAAGTAAAGATACATTAGTAAAAATTATTATTGAAAATGTAATTGCTGAAACCACAGAAAAAATAACCATTAAAATAGGAGATACAGAATATACTTTTAATAAAAATATATTTCCTAAAGCTATTATAAATCCTTGTATTGCTGCTAATAATACAAAAGTAGCCATTTTTCCAAAATACTTTTCTCTTATATTTGGCTCACTTCCCCAATCAATTTTAGGTGCTTCTGTTTTTAAAATTGAAGTTAATATTAATCCTCCAACCCATAGTGCTAAAACTGAATATATAGGCGCCATAGCCGAACCATAATTAGGTACAGAATATACACTTACTTCTTTAATATTAAATGGATCTGAAATAAAATTAGAAATCATGTCTGGATTACTTTGCAATATTGCAAGAATTCCATTTAAGTCCTCATCATTTATCTTAGATAATTTTTCTCCTAAACTTTTAATGTCATCTCTATAATATTCTAATTGTTCTAAAATATCGCTTGAAACCTTAGTTGCAAGTCCACTTCCTTGCTCTGCTGTATTTAATAAGTTTGTTATAACATTAACAGACTTTTGTGAATCCTCTAAGAGCTCATAAGCCTTTTTAGTAGCATCAACTAAACTATTATTTATTTCATTTAAAATTGGAACTGTTGTACTTTCAAATCTTTTTTGAAAGTCCTCAATTTTTTTTGAAATTTGTTTCAAATTTTCCTTTAGTTGCTTTATAACTTCTTCATTTTCTTTATTTCCACTAGAATAATTATTCCAAATTGATTCCAATAAAGTTTCTTGGTTACTAATATCACTTTGTAATACTTTTAAATCTGAAATATTTTGTGCTATAGTTTCATTTGGTTTTTCTTTATTTATAGCCTCTAAGTAATTTATAGTAGAAGTTGTTGAATCATTTATTGCCGTAAACTTATTTTTTATATCTCCTAATTGACTATTGACTTCTACCGTACTATTAGTGCTTCCTATTTTTTCTAATATAGATATTATTTTATCTATATAAATTTTATTTTGACTTAGATTTTGATTTAATATAGAAACTGAATTATTAAAACTATCTGTGGTTGTTTTTATTAAATTTTGTGCATTTTGAATTACAGACTCACCTGTAGACATTCCACTTGTTAATAAAGGCAATGTTGATTTAACTTCTTTTAAATAGCTATTTAAATTTCCAGCATTTGAATTTACACCATCTAAAACATTTATAACAGAATCTATTCCATTAGATGCAGTTATTATAAGATCCTTAAGATTTATTATATCAACTTTATTTTTATCAATTTTCTCTTCATAACCATCAATTTTTTCAAAAGCTTTTTTATTTACTGTTTCAATAAAATTAGTTGTTATTTGATCAATTAATGTTTCTTCTGCTACTCCAGCTATTTTTCCTGCTACTGGATTAGCCTTTGTATCTAATTTATAAATTATTTCAGCCTTCTTAGTTTTATCAGTTGTTATACTAATTAAATCTTCTGAAAAACTTTCCGGAATTTCTATAGATGCAAAGTATGTACCATCTACTACTCCAGAATCAGCATTTTCCTTACTAACAAATTTCCATCCTATATTATTATTATTTTTAAGTTCATCAATAACTTCTTGTCCAACATTTATTTTTTCTCCTAGAACTACTGCTCCTTTATCGTTATTAACTACTGCTATAGGCATTGTACTTGTGTTCCCATATGGATCCCAGCATGCTTTTATATTTACCCACGCATACAAGGCTGGTATAACACATACACCAACCACAATTATTAGGGCTACTGGATTTTTTATAATACTTTTTAAATCTCTTTTAAATACCTTTGCTATATTTTTCATACTAAATCTTTCCTTTTGTACTTAAATATTATAATTTGACTAACTAGTACAATTTTAATATTATATCACAAAAATATCAACTAATATTATCTGCTTATTTCAGCCCTTAAAATCCATTATTTTTATTTTAACTATTGAATTCTATTATAAATGTAGTATCTTTCCCAATATTACTTTCAGCATATATTTTTCCTTTGTGACTTTCTATTATAGATTTAGCTATAGATAATCCAAGACCATATCCCCCTGTCTCCCTCGCTCTAGACGTATCAACTCTATAAAATCTTTCAAATATCTTTTCTAACTCCTCTTTCTTTATACCATCTCCAGTATTTCTTACTTTAAGTTTCATCTTATTTTTATCTTGTTTTAATTCTACATATATTTTGCCACTTATATTAGTATATTTAATAGCATTGTCTAATAATATTATAAGTACCTTTTTTATGCTTTCCTTATCCCCTTTTAGTTCTATATTTTCTCCAATATTTGATTCCAACTCAATTCTATTTTCAAATATAACAGCTTCAAAGGTTAATAAAATATTACTTAATAATTTACTTAAATTGAAAACCGTAAATTCTTCTAACTCTCTATTTGTATCAAGCTTTGCTAAAGATAACATTTCATCTAATAATTCTGTCATTCTCTCTATTTGATTATTAATGTAATTAAGCCATTTACTTTGACTATCTACAGTTGAACTCTTATTAGATAATACTAATGAAGTATTGGTTCTTATAATAGCAAGTGGAGTTTTAAGTTCATGAGAAGCATCTGCTATAAATTGTTTTTGTTTTTCAAAGGCTTCTTTTATTGGCTTTATAGTTTTATTAGTTAAATAAATACTTATTAAAAGCAATAAAATAAGACTTATACTTCCAATAGATATAAATACCTTTAAAAGATTATTTAATACATCTATTTGTGGCTGCCTACTCATTAAAGCTATTTTAATTCCTCTTGACGTAGTTTCTTTTAAGTAGCCATAACTAATTTCATTAAGTTTAATCTTATCAAATTTTTTATCACTCTTAACTATTGTATAAATTGCTTCTTCTAAAATATCTTCATCTACTTCCATAAAAGTTGTAACCTTAGCTATAGTATTGTCAGAATCTAAATCTATAATTATACTACTACCCATCATCTGAAAATCTGGGCCTGGTTTTTTAGGATCATTTATTGACATCATTAAATCATGTTCTAATTCTCTTTCCATACTTATTGTAGTAGATATGTATATAGCTCCAAATATTAACACAAAAACTAAGGTTAATAAGAACATATTTATTAATATAAACTTTTTCTTTAACTTATCAAACAAAATTAATCCTCCATTCTATAACCGACTCCTCTTATGGTTACAATACTAACTTTAGAATTTAGATAAGATAGCTTCTTTCTAATAAATGAAATATAAACTTCTATATTATTATACTCTACATCTGAGTCAAAGCCCCATAGTTTAGTTATTAAATCATCCTTACTAACTACACATCTAGGCCTTTCCATAAAATATTTAATGATTTCAAATTCTTTTAAAGTTAATCTAATACTCTCATCATTTACATCTAAATCATAAGTATTTATATTTAAACGTATATCTCCATAAGTCAATGTATTGTCATTAACAACATTTCCCTTTCTTCTAGTTATGGATCTAAGCCTTGCAAGCAGCTCTTCAACTGCAAAAGGTTTAGTCAAATAATCATCGGCTCCTAAATCTAGCCCAACGACCCTATCTTCTATTTGACTTTTAGCTGTTAACATTATTACAGGAGTCAGAATCCCTTCTTTTCTTATCTTTTTCAATAAATTTAATCCATTTAACTTAGGCAACATAATATCTAGAACTATTACATCATATATTCCTGTTAATGCATAATCTAGTCCATCATCCCCATCATATACAGCATCAACTAAATACTTATTTTTAGTTAGGATTTGAAATAAAGCTTCGGAAAGCTCTTTTTCATCTTCAATCAAAAGTAGTTTCATTTAATTACCTCCATTTAAACTATATTAATTTTAACATTAACATTTTTTATATTATTGACTTAATAAAATTTTATCACACAAACCTTAAAATAAAATTAAATTTAAGATTAATTTAAGCTTAATGAATTAGTATTACTTACGAACAGGAGGTGATTTTTTTATGGTAAAGCCAAGACATGAAATTAAAGTGTTCATTAATTACTTTGACTATATTTCTATAAGAAATAGAATCAAAGCTTTTGCTAAGCTTGATCGAAATGCTAGTGAAAATGGAATTTATCATATTCGTAGTCTATACTTTGATAATTTTAATGATAAAGCTTTAATGGAAAAAATAAATGGATATAACAATAGAGAAAAATTTAGAATTAGGTTTTATAATCATAATCATTCCTTTATTAGGCTTGAAAAGAAAAGTAAATCTAATGGATTATGTTATAAATCTTCTGCTCCATTAACTAAAAAAGAGTGTGAAAAAATATTAAATGGAGATATTGAATTTCTAAAAGATTCTAATAAAGATGTATTAAAAGAATTTTATTGTAAATTAAGATATCAATGCCTTAAACCTAAAACCATAGTGGATTACACTAGAGAAGCCTATATATATGATGCTGGAAATGTAAGAATAACAATTGATAGTAATATAAAAAGCGGTCTATATTCTACAAATATTTTTGATTCTGAACTCCCAACATTAGGCTTAGTAAATGATAATCCTATAATTTTAGAAATTAAATATGATAATTTTCTTCCTGATATTATAAGGGATTTAATACAAACTAATACACGTAATCAAACTGCTGTATCAAAATATGCAGCTTGTAGATTATTTACAGTATAATTTATATTTTGGAGGTAACAAATATGACTTTTAATGATATTTTTAAATCTAGCTTTCTAGAAAAAGCTTCTACTTTTAATGCGCTTGATATGATTATAGCTCTAGCACTTGCTTTTGCTATAGGATTATTTATATTTTTAGTTTATAAAAAAACTTTTAGAGGTGTTATGTACTCTGAAAACTTTGGTGTATCACTCCTTGCTATGACACTAGTAACAACACTTATAATCTTAGCTGTAACTTCAAACGTTGTGTTATCACTTGGTATGGTGGGTGCTTTATCAATAGTAAGATTTAGATCTGCTGTTAAAGAACCTTTAGATATAGCTTTTGTTTTCTGGTCTGTAAGTGTTGGTATAGTTCTTGGTGCTGGCCTTATTCCTCTAGCTATATTTGGATCTGTTTTTATAGGAATTATAATGCTTGTATTTGTAAACAAAAAAAGTTCAGACAACCCTTATATATTAATAGTAAATTGTACTGATGATAATAGTGAAAACTTAGTAATAGATCATATTAACAAATCAGTAAAGAAACATATTATTAAATCAAAAACTGTATCAGCTAATAATGGTATAGAGCTTACTGTTGAAATAAAATTAAAAGATATGTCAACTAAATTTGTAAATGAAATTAATGATTTAAAAGGAGTTAATAACGTTGTTTTAGTAAGCTACAATGGTGACTATATGAGTTAACCCTTAAGGTGGTGTTATAAAATGATTTCAAATAAATATATAAATGCTATTATATCTACAATAACAGCTATCGCTATATTTTTTACTACTTTAGTTTATATAAATTCTAAAAATGTAACTACTACTGAAGCAACTAGTTCATCTAGTAACTTTACTTATGTTAATACTGTTTTTAATAAAGAACAAATAACAGACATTGATATAGAGGTTAATGAAGATAATTGGAATTATCTTTTAGAAAATGCTACAAATGAAGAATATATAACTGCTAATATAACTATTAATGGAACTAAATATTATAATATTGGTATTAGAGCAAAAGGAAATTCAAGTCTTTCTACTGTAGCAAGCGATGATACCACTGATAGATATAGTTTTAAGGTGAAATTTGATGAATATGTAGATGGCCAAACGTTAGATGGTTTAAGCAAAATTGCATTAAACAATATAATATCTGATGCAACCTATATGAAAGAGTATCTTTCTTATGATTTACTAGAAAGAATGGGTGTCCCTACTCCTGCATTCGCCTTTACAAATATAAAAATAAATGGGGAAGAATGGGGATTATACTTTGCTGTTGAAGTAATTGAAGAAGAATTCATAGAGAGAAATTATGGTTCTTTATCTGGAAATCTTTATAAACCTGAAGGTAATGAAATTGGTGCTAAAGATAATGAAAATATGAAACCTAATATAAACAACGGAGAAAATAATGCTCCTCCTAATATGAATAATGAACAAAACAAGGAAAATAATGCTCCTCCTAATATGGACAACACCCAAAATGGAGAAAATATCGTTCCTCCTAATATGAACAACACTCAAAACGGAGAAAATATCGCTCCTCCTAATATGGACAATACTCAAAACGGAGAAAATATCGCTCCTCCTAATATGGACAATACTCAAAATGGAGAAAATATCACTCCTCCTAATATGAGTAATGTTCAAAACGAGGAAAATGCTCCACCTACTTCTATAGATAATGAGGAAACTAGCGAAACTCCAAATCCTGGTACTGATGAAACTAATAATGCTCAAGGAAATGAAAACTTTAAAGATAACGGTTTTAGAGGTGGAATGATGGGCGGTGGAATGGGAGCTTCTAATGGTGCAAACCTAGTTTATACTGATGATAATAAAGACTCCTACTCTGATATATTGGAAAATGAAGTTTTTAAAACAACTACTGACTCTGATAAAGATAAGGTTATTGAAATGATTAAAAATCTAAATGAAGGAACTAATTTAGAAGAATTTCTTAATGTAGATGAAATACTTAGATATTTTGCAGTAAATACCTTTCTTGTAAATTTAGATAGCTATGCTTCTAATATGAAACACAATTATTATCTTTACGAAAGAGATGGAGTATTTGAAATACTTCCTTGGGACTATAATCTCTCATTTGGTGCATTTAACATAGGTACAGCTAGCAATGCAATAAACTTCCCTATAGATAGTCCAGTTACAGATTCTCTTGAAAATAGTCCTCTAATAGGGAAACTATTAGAAGTTGATGAATATAAGGAAACCTACCATAAATATCTTCAGGAAATTGTTGATTATGTTAATAATGGAACTTATGAAAACACAATTAATGAAGTAAATTCACTTATAGCTGATTATGTTAAAAATGACCCTACAGCTTTTTATACTTACGAAGAATATACAACTTCTATTCCTGAGTTAATAAATTTTGGAATAGATAGAGCAAAAAGTATATCAGCTCAACTAGATGGAAGTCAACCCTCTACTAGCTATGGTAACATTGAAACTTCAGTTAATTTAACTGCTTTAGGTAGTAATGGCATGAATAATAAAGATAAAAACATGGATATGCAAAGACCTGATGGTAATAATGATATGAATCCACCAACTAATGATCCTTTAGAAAATGATGCTACTCAAGAAGGTCAAATGAAAAATGAAAACAATACTGATGATACATTTATCAAGGAAAATATGCCAAATAATGAAGTTAACTCTTTCAACATTAGGGATACTTTGTTTTTATTTGGTGGATACCTATTACTCTTAATTATAGCTATAATATTTGTAGCTTTGTTTAAAAGAAGAAAATATAAATATTAAAAATAAAATTAATTCCATTATCTTATAAATAATTTTCTATTATAAAAAAGGGGCTGTCGCACAAACAGCCCAAATTAATTTTTCATTATTCATTCTTAATTTTTTCATTGTGCGACAGCTCCTTTTTTATATAGATTAATATAACTCTAACTCCTATAATTCATCACATTACTACTAATAATACTACTATGATAGGAGTACTTTATATAACTGTTAAATACATATAAATAGGCCCTATAACAACATATATAATTATATTATTTCCAAGGACATATTTTTGTCTCTAGTAAATCTATTATCTTAAATATTATTAATGACATTATGCTTAAAGCAAGGATTCCAGCAAACATGCCTTTATAATCTACCATTGACCAAGAGTTCATTATATAATAACCTAGTCCATATTTAGTAGCATAGTTTTCACTGAAAAATAAAGCTGAAATAGCAATACCTATACTTACCCTTAGGCTTGAAAAAATCTTAGGAGCTATGCTAGGTAATATTACTTTTGTTATAGTATCTACCTTGCTGAATTTCATTACCTTAGCAGATATTAAAACATCATTATCTATTTCATTTACTGCATCTCTTGTTACTATTAATATTTGAAATACTATAATAGTAACCATAAGTATTATCTTTGATTTATCACCTATACCAAACATCACCATAAATATTGGT
>JAHAIU010000532.1 GCA_018372555.1 Clostridium sp. | reverse complement strand
ATAATATGCGGGTGTAGCTCAATGGTAGAGCCCTTGCCTTCCAAGCAAGTTACGTGAGTTCGATTCTCATCACCCGCTCCAATAGATTAAGACTAAGTAGAAGTTACTTAGTCTTTTTTTGTATTTATTGCATGAAATATTAGATCCAATTTCTGTAGTATTTAATGCAGCTTTAATTGGTGTAATTTCTTTGGCTATTTTAAAAGATGAATTTACTGAATGGTACAAGCGTTTTAGCTTCAAATGGATAATAATTGGAATACCATTTCTACTTCTTTCTTCGATAGTTGATGGAAAGATATAGAAAATTATAAGTGGAGCAGGCTTAACGACTAATTCGATTAATGATATGTTAACATGGAAAAATGTTATAAGTCATATTCCATTTATGTTAATGGGTGAAGAATTATTAAGTATAACATTAGTATATACCTTATGGAAAAAATGAATTTAAAGTTCTGGCAAGCCTTAGTTATTTGCTCTATGGCATTTAATAGCATATGGTTATAATGTCCTGCAAATACTAATAACTCTTACAGCGCCTAGGTTAGTTCTTAATTATGTATTTAAAAATAGTAATTCAATATGGTCAAACTGGATAGTTCACATTGTGTTCAACACTTTAACTTTTATTCCATTCTTGATTAAATAAAAAAGCAAATTCTAATCTTATTAAGGTGAGGATTTGTTTTTTGCAAAAGGGAACTATGTACTAATTATTTAGTGAGATTAGAAACTTGTAGCATTATTCATTATAAACTTTTATGAAATGTATGTGGAAATTTTCTTAAAAAGACTGCATCTAGAGGGATTCGAACCCCCGACCACTGGATTCGAAGTCCAACGCTCTATCCAACTGAGCTATAGATGCATAAAAGATTTTAGATATATTATAATATTAAAGTAATTAATTTTCTACTTTATATATAAATAATTTTAAAATATTAGAAAATTACTTATAAAGTTAATATAAACTTATCCATGTGTATCAATATGTATAAATTTAAGAAAAAGCTATAAACTTTAAGTAATATATACATAATTTAAGATAAATAAAGTAGAAGTACATTCATTAATTTTGAGCTGTGATACAATAGTCAATGTTCTTGGGAAACGGTGTCAAGGAAAATGAAAAATAAATGTTGACAACAAAAACTCAAGGTGATAATATATAGAAGTCGCTTGAGGGTGGCAGAGAAAATGGTCTTTGAAAATTGAACAGAATAAAGTTAAGTAAAATAAACCAGCAATTCTTTTAAGTCTTAAAATTAAGACTCAAAGTAATTTGAGC
>JAHAIU010000531.1 GCA_018372555.1 Clostridium sp. | reverse complement strand
GGGTTGTAGGTGTACTTCAATTTGAAGTTTTAGAATACAGATTAAAGCATGAATACAATGGTGATATTAAGATGGATAGACTTCCATTTAGATATGTAAGATGGATAGAAAATAAAGATATAGATATGGAAAAGTTAAACTTAACATCTGATGCTAAGAGAGTTAAAGACTTTAAAGATAGAAACATTCTTATATTCCAAAATGACTGGGGTATAAACTGGGCTCTAGATCATAATAAGGGCTTAGTATTATCTGGTGTAGGAAAGAGTGACGACTAGGTTTAAATTACGAATATAACCACAAAGATAAATTGACGGCTAGTAAGACAAATGGCTACAAAAATAAGTTCTAAGGCTTGTAAAACTACTAAGCCAAGAGTTTTGGTAAAACTTGCATACGCTCAGACAAACCAACAACTCTAAGGCCTAGTAGTTTTACTTCACCAAGAACTTCTGATTTTTCGTCATATGATTACTTCACCGTCAATTTATCTTTGTTAGTAATTTAGAGTTTAAAATATTTTAGGCTATTATACTAATTTTTACTGAAATTCAGCTCGTCTAAATTTCTTCCTTCGGTAGGCTTAAATCTAGCGTTCTGTATTTAATTACTTTTGATGAAATTCCCCTAACTATCCATATGGTTTCACATCTTAAGTTACTATAGAATTAGTAGCAATTATGGCTTCATTTCCAATATGTACTCTAGGTAAGATTATAGATCTTGCGCCAATCTAAACATCATTTAATGCATCTGAAAAAAATATATTAGACAGCTTTTATAAACAACTATTACAAGGTATTGTTTATTTTAATTATTAAACATATTAAAATAAAGAAAAAATATTATATAATAGAAATAGGTCTAAAAAGAAATAGATTAGTTAGAACATATATAGAAGCTAAAAAAAGACCAAATTATTTTATAAAAGATACAAATATTAAAAAGTGATGTATAATAAAAGGCATAATCTATTTGTAATCATTGATAGGAGGAAACAATATGAATAATGAAAAAAAGATACCATTTTCCCCTCCAGATATAACTGAGAAGGAAATAGAAGCAGTAGTAGAAGTACTGAGATCAGGATGGATAACATCAGGACCTACATTAGCAAAATTTGAAGAAGAGTTAGCTGAGTATTGTGAGGCTAATAAGGCAGTAGCATTAAATAGTGCAACAGCTGCAATGGAGCTTATATTGAAGGTGTTTGATATAAAGGAAGGAGATGAAATAATAACAACTCCTTACACATATACTGCAACAGCAAGTGTAGCAGTCCACAGAGGTATA
>JAHAIU010000530.1 GCA_018372555.1 Clostridium sp. | reverse complement strand
CCTACGATATCTCCTGCTTTATATTCCTTCTTTAATTCATCAATAACAATCTTCTTTTCTATTTCTTTATTTTCTCCCTTAGGCACTACAGCTACTAAATCATCTTTAGCTTTAGCTACTAAGAATTTATCTGTATTCTTACTTAAGTATACATTTTCTACATCTTCATCTTTAGTTAAAACTTTCTTACCTTCATATTTAGAGAAACCAAAGTTTAAAAGCATACCAGCATCTCTATTTCTAACCTTATATGTAGGAGCACCCATAATTACTGAAAGCATTCTAACACCATTTCTAGTTGCTGTTGCAGAAATACAGTATTTAGCTTCTTGAGTAAATCCAGTTTTTAAACCATCACAGCCTTCAAAGAATCTAACTAATTTATTATGGTTAACTAATTCTATTGGTGATTTTCTTCCTTCAGATATAGTTTCCATATAAATTCCTGAGTACTTTAATATAGTCGGATGCTTCAACAATTCAAGGGACATAAGCCCTATATCTCTTGCTGTTGATAAATGACCATCTTTAGGTAATCCATTACTATTCTTAAAAGTAGTATTAGTCATACCTAATTCTTGAGCTCTTTTATTCATAAGTTCAACAAAAGCCTCTTCTGTTCCTGCTAAATACTCTGCTAGTGCTACAGCAGCATCATTTCCTGAAGCTATTGCTAACCCCTTTAAAAGTTCTTCTACAGTTCTAATTTCTCCTGTATCTAGAAGCATAGTACTTCCGCCCATTTTCTTTGCATTTTCACTGCAGGTTACTTTATCTTGAAGAGAAATTTTATTACTATCTATTGCCTCCATTACAAGAAGCATAGTCATTATTTTGGTTACTGAAGCTGGAGCAAACTTTTCATCAGGATTTTTTTCATATAAAACCTTACCACTTATAGGTTCAATTAATAATGCAGATTTAGCATCTACAACTATCCCCTCTTCACTAAAAGTTTCCTGTGACCACTCCTCATATTCCTCATATGTTTCTAATTCTTCATACTCCTCATATGTTTCTACTTCTTCATTTTCAACTAAAGTATTAGCTTTCGTAGGTATAGATATCATAAATAATAAACTTAAAGTAAGTGCAATTGATCTGAGCATTAATTTTTTATTCATAACCGCTCCTCCTTTCAAGCTTATTATTTCCATAAAAAATAAAAATATGATAAAAAGAAATAAATTCTTCTTCTAAATTGCAATATCAAATTGAACTATTTTTGTTAAATTGAATAAATAGCATCTAGATATTGATCAAAGAGAGCTTCTGGTGTCTTATAATTTAATT
>JAHAIU010000529.1 GCA_018372555.1 Clostridium sp. | reverse complement strand
TATTTATCGAAAAGATCCTTATCATTCTTTTTTAAAATATTAGACCAGTCACTATAACCTTTTTCATATATTACAGATACTATTTTTTTCATAAAAGCCATATCTCCTCTTTCACAAAGAATAACTATGCAAAAGTCGCTATTTTTTGCTATAAAAGTAAATATATCTTTTAATATAGGTTTTGTTTCAATTTTATCTGGAGAAATCTCATAAGATAATATCATATCTTGAAATTCTTCAAAGAGCTCCTTCTCTATTTCACCTAGCATATGAAAAACATCTTTATAGTGTAAATAAAAAGTTCCCCTATTTATATCTGCTTTTTCACAAAGCTCTTTTACTGTAATAGAATTTATGCTTTTCTCCTTCATAAGAATTATTAAGCTTTTCTTTAGTACATCTTTTGTTTTTCTTATTCTTCTATCTTTATTAACCATAAAATACCCCTTTCTGAACACTATTAATATTAAATGTTCATTAATGAACTATTTGAATAACATTGATTATTGCCTTTAAACCTTACTGTAATTATAATAAATATTAATTTAAAAAACAACACCATGTTCAATAATGTGCATATGTTGTATTATCAAAGGCAAAAGAAAATAGGAAGGTGATATTATGGATGAATTAAAAGAAGACAAATCACAATTATTTAAAATTATCAAATTTATCGCAGTTATAGCAGTAATATTAATTCCAACGATTTATACTACTGTTTTCTTAGGCTCAATGTGGGATCCTTATGGAAATGTGGATAAGCTACCTGTAGCTGTAGTAAATTTAGATGAATCCTGTAATTATAATGGCGAAGATTTAGCTGTTGGGGATGAGCTTGTTAAAAATCTTAAAGAGGATGCTTCTCTCGATTTTAGTTTTGTAGATGAAGAAGCAGCTCAAAAGGGACTAGACAATGGATCTTATTATATGATAATTACAATCCCTGAAAACTTCTCTTATAATGCCACAACGCTTTTAGATGATAATCCTCTAAAAATGGAATTGCAATATAAGACAAACCCAGGAAAAAATTATATTGCTTCTAAAATGAGTGAATCAGCAATTCAAAAAATTACAACTTCTGTAGAAAATAGCGTTACTGAAGTTTATGCTAAATCTGTTTTTGATGAACTATCTTCAATAGGGGATCAGCTATCTGATGCTGCTGATGGTGCCTCTCAAATAAACGAAGGATTAACATCATTAAAAGAAGGTTCTGATACTATTGGATCAAACTTAAAACTTTTATATGATAGTAGTTTAACCTTCACAGATGGAATAAACACATATGAAGCAGGAAT
>JAHAIU010000528.1 GCA_018372555.1 Clostridium sp. | reverse complement strand
GTGATTCTAACACTCATGGATATAATTCTTCCAACAAGGGCCGTTTCACAGAGGATGAACGATGGGTCTGCCTTCTCTCTAAATATCTAGGAAATAATTATTCATTAAAAGAGGAAGGAATGAGTGGTAGAACAACCGTTTTTAAAGATCCACTCTTTGAAGGAATTGACGGTATATCATATCTATTTCCATGCTTGATGACACATGAACCAGTTGATTTACTCATAATTATGCTTGGAACTAACGATGTTAAGGAACGCTTCTCAGCCACTCCTCAAAACATTGCAAAAGGATTGGAACGTCTGACACAGAAAGTAATATCCTCAACTGAAGCATGGCGTAATAAACCTAATATTTTATTAATCGCACCACCTCCAATTGAAAAAGAGTATGAAAATACTGATGTTTCAGGAGAAATGGGACGAGGATGTGCTGAAAAATCAGAGATGCTTGCTTCTCTATATAAAGAAGTAGCTAAAAGAAATAGATGTCATTTTTTAGATGCAGCTTCTATTAAAGGGATACATATGTATCCATATGATTATATGCACCTCAGCAAAGAAAGTCATAAACTGCTTGCACATAAGCTTTCTATGCTGATTCCTCAGATTTGCTGACTTCCTCCTATTGTATTTGAATCCTTTAAAGTTATGTAATTTACAAGCATTATTACTAAATATCATTGTTATTTGGCTTAATATTTAGAGTTTCAATATATACTAATTAATGAAATCAAAAACAGCATGCAAATCCATATTATCTTGCATGCTGTTTTTATAAAATTTACCCTCTTATCTTAACATAATTTAATCTTCCACCAGCTTTAACTACTTCAATTTCTTTTTCACTTAAATTAATATAAGCATTGAAGAATGTTCCTTGTGTTAGATTCTTAACTGTAGCTTTTCCATTAACTAGAGCAACTTGAATATCAGTAATTTCAAGTTGATCTAATAATCCGACCTTATCGTAATCAACTTCTGCTTCAAATTCCATTGGAACAATTCCATTGTTAATAAGGTTAGCCTTATGAATTCTAGCAAAGGATTTAGCAATTACCGCTCTTACTCCTAAGTATAATGGTGCTAAAGCAGCATGCTCCCTACTAGACCCTTGTCCATAATTATTTCCAGCAATAATTATTCCGCCATTATTTTCCTTAGCCCTCTTAGGGAAGTCTTCATCTACTGTATTAAAGCAGTACTCAGCTAGATAAGGTATATTTGATCTATATGGCAGTAGTTTTGAATTAGATGGCATAATGTGGTCAGTAGTAATATTATCTTCAACCTTAATTAATACCTT
>JAHAIU010000527.1 GCA_018372555.1 Clostridium sp. | reverse complement strand
AGAGTATGTTAAAAGTGTAGTTTCTGGTGAAATGCCAGCTGGTTTTGAAGTTGAAGCTTTAAAAGCTCAATCAGTTGCAGCTAGGACTTATGTAGCAGCAAAAAGAGGCAGACCTTGTGATATAGCAAAAGGAGGAGATGTTTGCGATACAACTCATTGTCAAGTCTATATAGGGAAAGAAGAAAGAATAACAAAATGGGAAGATAAAGGACAAGAGTATTGGGATAAAATCTCTAAGGCTGTGGATGAAACTAAGGGAAAAGTATTAGCTTATAACAAGGAATTAGTTCAATATCCTCAATTCTTTTCAACTAGCTCTGGCATGACAGAAAATGCAAAGGATGTATTTTCAAGTGATCTTCCTTATTTAGTTTCTACAGAAAGTACTGGGGAAGAAGAGGTAGCTCCTAGATTTAATGGTGAAGTTAAATTAGATATTAACAAGTTTGTAGAAACTATTAATACAAAGTTTCAGGATGCAAAGGTAACAGTTAATAATTTAAGTGAACAAATAAATATAATTAGTAGAAGTGATGCTGGTGGTGTAAAAGAAATTAAGGTAGGGGAGTCTACTGTAAGGGGATTAGATTTTAGATTAGCTATAGGATTAAATTCAACTAATTTTCAATATACAATAAGTAATGATAACATTATATTT
The DNA here is from genome assembly GCA_018372555.1 of Clostridium sp. Classification (GTDB taxonomy): domain Bacteria; phylum Bacillota; class Clostridia; order Clostridiales; family Clostridiaceae; genus Clostridium. Next base: position 647 of record JAHAIU010000527.1, on the reverse strand, counting down.
GAGACTAAGGGTTATGGACATGGAGTAGGAATGAGTCAGTGGGGAGCTAATGTTATGGCTAAGGATGGTTCTGATTATAGCTCAATATTAAAGCATTATTATACAGGTATTGAATTAAAAGAACTTAAGTTTAATGAATAGTAAACAATGAATAGTAAATATGAATAGTAAATATGAATAATAAATAATGGATAATGCATAATTGAGGAGAAAACTCCTACGGAGTTTTACAGTTTTACAAAAGAGTTTGGTGGAACAATGATTAATGAAAAATTTATTATGCATAAATCATGAAAAAACTCCTAAAGAGTTTATAGATTGTTGAAAACCCTCTATTAAAAAAATAGGGGGTTTTTCTATATTTAAATTATTTCTAGTAATTATGGAAGAATTACATCCATAATTATAAATTACTAAATACTAAAGGAGGTTGCTTGAGGCAGCTTCTTTTTTTCTTTTTATAAGGTATTAAAACCTAAGAAATAGTCAAGAATTATAACATAAATAGCTTGAAAATAGAGTGTAAATATAAGCAGTTAAATTAGCAGAAGTTGTAGAAATTTGATGAAAACAAATATTAACTAAATTGTATTAATTTATTATATCAGGCAAGAATAAAAAAAGGAGGTGTTAATATGCAGATTAAC
>JAHAIU010000079.1 GCA_018372555.1 Clostridium sp. | reverse complement strand
AAAGATGGAACCTCTTTCGAATATTGTAATAAAGTAGCAGCTAAGCTTTTTGGAGCAACAGGAACCTTACTATTTATAGTTAATGCTATAAGTTTATTTCTATTTGGAGAAGGGGCTATAACTTTTGTATTATTATTTAGTTTATTTATGGTAGTACTAACAAAGATGTTGATAGATAGGCTTATTAAAAAGAAGATGGAAGCTTAAACTAAATAAGAAATGTATAGAAAAATTATAGAGTAAATAATTAGATTTATACTTTGAATAAAATATATACTTAAGTTTATATTTTAGATAAGATATAATAAAGGATAAGAGGAAATGAATACACTCATTTATATAAATATAAATGAGTGTACAAAGGATGAGGGTGGATATAATGATTCAGGATATAATAAAACAGCTTCAAATTATAGTGAATGATGAAAGTGAAGATGTTACTTATACTACCATAGCAAGAGGGATATTAGAAAATATACAAAAAGGAATGGAAGATATAACTATTTTACAATTGGCAGATATGTGCTATACATCTCCTTCAACTATAAGTAGGTTTGTTAAAAAACTAGGATATAGTAACTTTAATGAATTTAAAATGAAATGTGTAGAAAGAAAAAATCTTGGAACAGAGATACTTTCAGATAATGTAAAAAATATATATTTTGATTCTAAAAAAGATAAAGAGGTTTTGATTGATCTTGTAGATTCAATTAGTGTTTCATTAAAAGAATTTGTAGAGAATCTTGATTTAAAAGAAGTTGATAATTTGGTTAGTATGATACATGATTATAAAGATGTATATTTCTTTGGTTTTCACTTATCAGGTTATTTTATGCAACATTTACAGTATCATCTTTTTAACTTAGGTAAGTATGTTAATTTTGCAGCCTGGGAAGTCAGTCAGGAAAAATTAGCAAATCAGACAGATGAAAATAGCTTAGCTATTATTTTTTCAGTTGATGGAAACTATCTAAGGCAGAAATCACAGATATTTTATTCTCTTAAAGAAAGAGAAAGTAAAATTGTACTTGTAACACAAAATCCAGCTTTAAAGATGGCAGCACAGTGTAATTACGTTATTTACCTTGGTTCTTATAAGAATGCAACTGAAGGAAGATATAAATTACAGTTATTCACAGAAATATTGATTAATAGATACTATAAAAAGTATAGTGAGGAATAAAAATTTAAAGATATTTTCAAAAAATGAAAATGATTTCAAATGCAGAAAAGGTCTTCATATGTTGAAGATACTTTTCTGTTTTTTTTATGCTAATATTAAGACAAGGGAGACGGTATGAGGAAAGATAATAAATAAGGGAGGATAAAATAATGAATAAAAAGGATTTAGCAAAAAGAGTTATTTCTGAAATGGGAGGAAAAGAAAACATTTCTCAAAGCTGGCACTGTATTACAAGATTACGTTTTAATTTAGTAGATGCAGAAAAGGTTAACATCGAGAACATTAAGGCAATAGAAGGTGTTATGGGAGCACAATTTCAAAATGGTCAGTTCCAAGTTATAATTGGTAACAAAGTTTCAGAAGTATTTGAAGCAGTTAGCAAAGAATTAGGACAAGATCATGAAATAAATCCCATAGGAGAGAAGAAAAGAAAAAATATAATTGATTTAATTTTTGATACTATTTCAGGAATATTTACGCCTATTTTACCAGCAATAGTAGGTGCGGGTTTATTAAAAGGAGTTATGGCATTATTAACAGCTTTAAAATTAATTTCAGAATCTAATTCAGAATATGCAGTTTTAAGTATGATTGCAGATGCGCCATTTTACTTTTTACCATTTTTAGTTGCTTTTTCAGCAGCTAAAAAATTCAAGACAAATGAATTTTTAGCAGTAACTATTGCAGGAGTAATTATGTATCCAACTATTATTAATTATGCAGCATCTGGAGAAGTAGCTTCCTTAAGCTTCTTGGGATTAAGTATTCCAATGATTAATTATAGCGCTACAGTTATTCCAATTATTTTAGGGGTATGGTTGCTAAGTTATGTTTATAAGGTAATAGATAAATTTGTACCTAACCTTTTTAAAATAATAGTTACACCTTTACTTGTTTTATTAATTACTTCTACATTAGTTTTAATATTTATTGCACCATTAGGAAGTTATGTTGGTGTATATGTAGAAAGATTTTTCTCAGGTTTATTTAATATAGCAGGACCATTTGCAGGAATGTTACTTGGAGGATTGATGCCTTTAATCGTAATTACAGGTATGCATTATGCTTTCTTCCCAGCTGCATTTGCAAGCTTAAGTAGTTTAGGCTATGATATCGTATTACTTCCAATGAATTTAGTAAGTAATTTAGCACAAGCTGGAGCAACATTTGCTGTAGCAATAAAAAGCAAAGATAAAAAAATGAAATCATTAGCTGCTTCAACAGGAATTTCAGCAGTATTTGGAATAACTGAGCCAGCTATTTATGGAGTAACTTTAAAATTAAAGAAACCTTTCTATGCAGCATTAATAGGAGGAGCTGTTGGTGGTGGTATATTTGGAACATTTGTTGTTAAAGCATTTTCATTTTCACTTCCTGGAATTACAGCATTACCTTCATATATTCAAGAGGGTACTAATAATTTTATGTTTGCTTTAATTGGTATAACATTAAGTTTTGTAATATCATTCTTAGTAACAATGATGTTTAAATTTGAAAATGAAGAAAAGGAAAATTCCTTAATTTTGAAAGAGAGTAACAATGATATTGATTCTATAGAGATATCATCACCTATGGAAGGAAAAGTAGTATCACTTTCAGAAGTTCCAGATTCAACTTTTGCAGATGGATTAGTTGGTAAAGGATTAGCTATTATACCTTCATCTGGTATTGTGAAATCACCTTTTAAAGGAAGGGTTACAACTATAATACCTACAAAACATGCAATTGGACTAACTTCTAACGAAGGTATTGAATTACTTATTCATATTGGGATAGATACAGTTAAATTAAAGGGAGATGGATTTACATTGAAAGTATATAAGGGACAAGAAGTTAATATTGGAGATGAATTAATAGAATTTGATATTAATTTAATTAAAGAACAAGGTTTAGATTTAATATCGCCTATAGTGGTAACAAATATTGATGAGTTTCCTAATGTAATTATCAATTCAAGTGAAACGTTTCCCAATTATATAGATTTCACAGAAAAATTATTAACTATAAGAAAATAAAGTTTTAGGAGGATTATAAATATGGAGAAATTAAGAGTGGGTTTCCCAGATGGATTTTTATGGGGAGGAGCTACTGCAGCTAATCAGATTGAAGGAGCTTTTGATGAAGGTGGAAAAGGATTATCCACTTCAGATATGGCAGCTTATAAAAATCCATATGCATCAGGAAAGGTTGATAACTTCACCTTTAATGTAACATCTAAGGAGTTAGAAGAATATTTATCTCATCCAGAAAGATATAAATTCCCAAAACGTTGGGGAATAGATTTTTATCATAATTATAAAGAGGATATTGCTCTATTTGCAGAAATGGGATTTAAAGTATTCCGTTTATCAATTTCATGGGCGAGAATCTTCCCAACTGGATTAGAAGAAGAACCGAACGAGGAAGGATTAGCGTTTTATGATAGTGTATTTGATGAGTTGGATAAGTATGGAATTGAGCCGTTAGTTACTATGTCTCATTATGAAATGCCAATAACATTAGTACAAAAATATAATGGATGGAAAAGTCGTGAATTAATAAAATTGTTTGAAAAGTATGCTAGAGTATTACTTTCTAGATTTAAAGATAGAGTTAAGTATTGGATTACTTTTAATGAAATGAATATGACTTTGCATAGTATATATACTGGAGCTGGTATTTTAGAGGATTTAATTGAAAATAAAATGCAAGAAGGATACCAAGCTGTTCATCACCAATTTGTAGCAAGTGCTTTAGTAGTAAAAGCAGCGAGAGAAATTGCGCCGAATGCTAAGGTTGGTTGTATGATCAATCAAATTGAATCATATGCAAAAACAACTAAACCAGATGATCAGTTACAGGCATTAAAGGCTAATCAATTGAATATGTTCTATCCTGATGTACAAGCAAGGGGGAAATATCCAACATATATGACTCGTTTCTTTGCAGATAATAACATTAATATTAAAATGTACAAAGACGATGAGCAAACTCTTACTGAAGGAACAGTTGATTTTATTGCAATTAGTTACTATATGTCCCATGTGGCAGAAGCGCGTGAGGATGCTACTGCTGTAGCAGGTACTTTTGATAGTGCAATTAAAAATGAATATTTAGAGCTTTCTGAATGGGATTGGCCAATTGACCCAACTGGATTACGTATTTCACTGCTTAAATTATATGATCGTTATCAATTACCATTGTTTGTAGCTGAAAATGGATTAGGAGCAAAAGATGTATTAACTGAAGATAAGAAAATTCATGACCTATATCGTATTGACTATATTAAAAAACATATTATAGCTATGAAGGAAGCTATTAAAGATGGTGTAGAAATCATGGGATATACTACTTGGGGATGTATTGATTTAATTAGTTGTGGAACATCACAGATGAGTAAACGTTATGGATTTATATATGTGGATCAAGACGATGAAGGGAATGGAACATTAATGCGTATTAAGAAAGACTCATTTTATTGGTATAAAGAAGTAATTAAGTCAAATGGAGAAATTCTAGATTAATAGAAATTCAGAGCATATAAATAGGGTTTCATAAAATTTAAAAAAAGCAGCACTACATAATAAATTAGTGCTGCTTAAATTCTTTATATTTTGAGAAATTGTAAATTGATTTTTAGAAATAAAATTTATTGATACGATGAATATTAGTTAGAAAAATTGGCGACAAAGTAATTGACAGTAAATTTAATATAGAATATTATTATAATAACAATGATTAAAAATGCAATGAAGAGAAGAGTAGTTAGGAAAGTCTTGTCTTTAGAGAGCTAGGATAGGTGAAAGCTAGCGTCAAGATACCTGATGAAGATGGCCTTGGAGCATATTTCTTGAGCTTATGTTAGAGAAGTACGGGAGCAACCGTTATATTGCAGGGTGATTATTGTCACCTACTGAGATATTTATTGTGAAATAAATATAAACTAGAGTGGTAACGCGTATATTACGTCTCTATATAGGTCTTAATACCTATATAGGGGCTTTTTTTAATATATAGGAAAAATAAATTATATAATCGCTTTTTATAATGAAAACTAACACTAGGGAGGAATCATGATATGTGTAAAAAACCATATTACATCACTACACCAATTTATTATCCATCAACTAAACTTCATATTGGAAATACTTATACAACAGTAGCAGCAGATGCTCTTGCAAGATATAAGAGATTAACTGGATATGATGTAATGTTTCTAACTGGAACAGATGAGCATGGACAAAAAATACAAAGAATAGCTGAAGAAAAGGGAATAACACCTAAAGAGCATGTAGATGAAATAGTAGCTGGAATTAAAGATTTATGGAAGATGATGAATATTAGCTATGATAAGTTCATTAGAACTACTGATGATTATCATATGAAGGCTGTTCAAGATATATTTAAGACGTTATATGATAAGGGAGATATATATAAGTCTTCTTATGAAGGTTTATACTGTACACCTTGTGAATCTTTCTGGACTGAAACGCAATTAGTTAATGGAAACTGTCCTGACTGTGGAAGACCAGTTGAAACATCAAAGGAAGAAGCTTATTTCTTTAAAATGAGCAATTATGCAGATAAATTAATGGCTCATATAGAAGCTCATCCAGAATTTATTCAACCTGAATCAAGAAAAAATGAAATGGTTAATAACTTTTTAAAGCCGGGATTACAAGATTTATGTGTTTCAAGAACAAGCTTTGACTGGGGAATTCCAGTAACTTTCGATGAAGGACACGTAGTATATGTATGGATTGATGCGTTATCAAACTATATTAGTGCTTTAGGATATGGAAGTGATAATGATGAATTATATAAAAAGTACTGGCCAGCAGATGTTCATTTAATAGGTAAGGATATTTTAAGATTCCATACTATTTATTGGCCAATTATGTTAATGGCCTTAGATTTACCATTACCTAAGCAAGTATTTGGACATGGATGGTTACTTGTTGATGGTGGTAAGATGTCTAAGTCTAAAGGTAATGTAGTTGATCCAGTAACATTAGTTGAAAGCTTTGGAGTAGATGCAGTTAGATACTACTTATTAAGAGAAATTCCATTTGGAGCAGATGGATTATTTAATAATGAAATCTTTATAAAGAAGATAAATTCTGACCTTTGTAATGACTTAGGAAATCTATTATCTAGAACTGTTGCTATGATTGAAAAGTACTTTGATGGAGTAATTCCAAATAATAATGTAAAAGAAGTTATTGATGATGAATTAATTAATTTAGCTTTAGAAACTCCAAAGAAGGTAAATGATGCAATAGATCATTTAAGAATTCCAGAAGCCTTAGAATATATATTTGATTTAGTAGGAAGAGCTAATAAATATATAGATGAAACAACTCCATGGATATTAGCTAAAGATGAAGAAAAGAAAGAAAGACTTGGAACAGTTTTATATAACTTAGTAGAAAGTTTAAGATTTGCTTCAGTTTTACTATCTGCATTCTTACCAGATACAAGCAAGAAGATAAATGAGCAAATAAATACTGAAAACACTACTTTTGAATCATTAAATAGATTTGATGGAACAGTAGTCGGAACTAAAGTTCAAAAGGGAGAAGCTTTATTCCCAAGAATAGATGTTGATAAAAAGCTTGCAGAATTAGAAGCTTTAAGAGAAGCACAACTAGCAGCTAATAAAAAGGAAGAAAAGAGAGAAATAACTCCAATTAAAGAAGAAATCACAATTGAAGATTTTGAGAAAATAGATTTAAGAGTAGTAAAAGTTTTAGCTTGTGAACCAGTTAAAAAGGCTAAAAAATTACTTAAGTTAAAGATAGATTTAAATGGAGAAGAAAGACAAGTAATTTCAGGAATAGCACAATACTATAAGCCGGAAGAATTGGTTGGTAAATATGTAGTTTTAGTAGCTAACTTAAAGCCTGTTACATTAAGAGGAGAACTATCACAAGGAATGATACTTGCTGCATCAACAGATGATGATAGTTTATTAAAAGTAGTAAATCCAGGTGAACTACCAACAGGAAGCGTAGTTAGATAATTAAAAAATTAAAGAATGAAGAAATGAAACAATTAAGGAATTAAGGAATTAAGGAATTAAAAATTAAAGAATTGAGGGAATAATTCAGATATAACTGAATTGTTAAGGCTTTACAAGAAAACTCAGCTTTAAGCTGAGTTTTCTTATGATTATTCATTCTTTAATTCTTTAATTCTTCAAATTATTATAAGGGGGTTTTTTATGAACATTATAGTGGGTAATGCATGGCCTTATGCTAATGGACCATTACATTTAGGAAGAATAGCTGTTTGGCTTCCAGGGGATATTATTGCAAGATATCATAGGCTTATGGGAGATGAAGTTATATTTTTATCTGGGACAGACTGTCATGGTACTCCAGTAACTATGAGAGCTAAAGATGAAGGTATAACTCCTCTAGAAGCTACAATTAAATATCATGCTGAGTTTAAGAAATGCTTTGATAACCTTGGATTTTCTTTTGATATTTTTGAAAAGACTCATTCAGAATACCATGAGGAGAAGGTTAAGGAATTCATTTTAGAGCTATATAACAAAGGGTATATATATGACAAGGTAATAGAACAAACTTATTGTGAAAATTGTAATGAGTTTTTATCAGATAGATATGTAGAGGGAAAATGTCCTCATTGCAAAGAATTAGTTTCTGAGGATCAGTGTGAGAATTGTTCTGAATTAATAGATTATGAAGACCTTTTAGAAAAAAGATGTAAGCTATGTGGTAATGAAACTATGGAAAAAGAAACAAAGCATTTATTTTTTGCACTTTCTAACTTTGAAAATGATGTTAGAAGACTTTTAATAAGACAAAAGGGATGGAGAGAAAATGCTAAAAATATTGTAAAAAGATATTTAGATGAGGGACTAAGAGATAAAGCAGTTACGAGAGATTTTAACTGGGGTGTAGATGTTCCCTTAGAGGGCTATGAAGATAAAAAAATATTCGTATGGATTGAAGCTGTTATGGGATATTTGACAGCAAGTATGAAGGCTTTAGAAGGTAAAGATGAAGATTGGAAAGACTATTGGCAAGGAGAAGATTCAAGAGTTTACTTTGTTCATGGAAAAGATAACATACCATTCCATACAGTGATATTCCCAGCTATATTAGCAGGACTTGGAGTAAAGAATCCTAATTTAAGAGTAATCTCAAGTGAATATTTGAAACTAGAGGGCAAGAACTTCTCATCAGTTAAAAATTGGGCAATATGGGCAGATTATATTGTGGAAAATTATAATATAGATGAATTTAGATATTATTTAACATTAAACTCGCCTGAAGTTAAAGATACAGATTTTACTTGGAGAGACTTTATTAATGTTTCTAATAGAGATTTAGTAAATAACTTTTCAAGCTTCATAAAAAAGGTATTAACTGAAATTGAAGAAAATTATAAATCAAATGTACCAAAAGGAATAATATCAAAAGAACTTAAAGATGAAATTCTAAATTTATATTTCGATATTGGCGATTATATCGAAGAGGGACACTTTAAAAATGCCCTTATAGATATTATGAATTTTATAAAGAAAGCTAATAGAGAATATGATAATAAAGAAAAGAATATTTATGAAGCCTTGCAGGTTATAGTGAATTTAAGTAATCTTTTAGAGCCATTTATTCCAATGACTTGTGAAAAGTTAAGAGTAGCTTTAAGTTTAGATGAGCCAATTTGGAGTTATATAGAGAAGAAGGAAGGCAAAATTTCTAAAATAGATCCTTTATTTGAGAAGTTAGATAGGAAAAGAGCTTCTGATGAGATAAAGAGATTAAAAAATGAGAAGAATTAATTTTAAATAGGAAAAAACCCTAGATTAAGTTACTTTGGGGAAATACTTAATCTAGGGACCATTAGATGGTTTTAGGGGTAAATAATAATGCTTTAACTACTTTACAAATATATAATACCTCAATAATATGACAGTATTGTGACAAAATAATAAATAAAATGTTAATATAATATAGTTTTTTTATAATAATTTTTTTATATACAAAAATTATATATTTACAACTATATATAATAGTTGTATATTTATTTTGGTAGTACAATATTATCCAAAAATAACAATAATAAATATAATGAGGAGATTTTTCTATGGATAGTTTTTCGGTTTTAACGGGCCTGATTGGTGGATTAGGCTTATTTTTGTATGGAATGAAACTAATGGGCGATGGTTTAGAAAACGCTGCAGGAGAAGGATTAAAAACAATATTAGAAAAGCTAACTAGTAACAAATACATAGCCGTACTAGTAGGTGCAGTAGTTACTGCAATAATTCAAAGTTCAAGTGCCACAACTGTAATGGTTGTAAGTTTTGTTAATGCAGGATTAATGTCATTAATACAAGCTGCTGGTGTAATTATGGGTGCTAATATAGGAACTACTATAACAGCACAAATGGTATCTTTTAAGCTAGATGCAATTGCTCCAATATTTATAGGGGTAGGAGCTATAGTTTTACTTGTTGCAAAGAAAAAGAAAGTTAGAGATATAGCAAGTATAGCTCTAGGATTTGGAATATTATTTTTAGGAATGGGAACTATGTCTACAGCGATGAAGCCTGTTGCAGAAGCTAGTTGGTTTCAACAGTTTGTATTAGTAGTAGCTAATAATAGTTTATTAGGATTACTTGCAGGTCTTGGTATGACAGCTGTAGTTCAAAGCTCATCAGCTACTACAGGTATATTAGTAGCTTTAGCAACTACTGGAGCTATAGATATGAGACTAGCATTTCCAGTAATATTAGGATGTAATATTGGGACATGCGTTACAGCAATATTAGCTTCATTAGGAGCAAATAGGACAGCTAAAAAAGCTGCATTAATACATTTACTTTTTAATACTATAGGAGCAATACTTTTCTTCCCATTTATAGGACCGTTTATAGATTTAGTTGAAAAAACAGACGTAAATGTAGCTAGACAAGTTGCTAATGCACATACTATTTTTAATGTAACTGTAACAGTTGTTTTACTTCCTTTATCTTTATTTTTAGTTAAGATAGTAAATAGAATACTTCCTGGAGATGGGGAAATAGAAAAAGAAGGTTCCATATATCTAGATAAGCAATTATTAGATACACCAGTAATAGCAAATGGACAAGTGTTAAAGGAAACATTGAGAATGGCTGAAAAGGCAAAGAAGAATGTTATTCTATCAATGAAGGCATTTACTGAAAATGATCAAGAATCAATTGATAAGGTCTATAAAAATGAAAAAATAATTAATGTTCTAGAAAGAGATATAACAGATTATTTAGTAGAGTTATCTAAATTAGACCTTCCAGAAGAAGATATAAAGTTATTTAGTTCGACTTATCATGTAATAAATGATATAGAAAGAATTGGTGATCATGCAGAAAATATAGCTGATTTAGCTATGGAAAAGATGAATAAGAATATACATCTTGGTGATGAAGCGAAGCAGGAGTTATCTTTAATTTTTGATAAGACAGTAAAGTCTATAGAAATAGCTATAGATCATTATAGAAATAAGGGGCAATTAGATAATAAGGAAATTGAAATAGTTGAAGAAGAAATTGATTCACTAGAAAAGAAACTTAGAGAAAGCAATATAAGAAGATTAAATGAAAAAGCTTGTTCAGCTGATTCAAGTGTTATTTTCCTAGATATTGTAAGTAATTTAGAGAGAATAGGTGACCATGCTAACAATATAGCTAATTTAGGAAGGAAGTAACAGGGGGCTGTTTGTGCCACAGCATCTCCTATTATGCTATAATTATTAAATAATTAAATGTCAAGAGGTGATTAGAATAGCTACGATAAGAGATGTAAGCAAACTTGCAGGAGTATCAGTTGCTACAGTATCTAGAGTGATAAATAAAAAAGGATATGTAAGCAAGGAGACAGAGGAAAACATTATTAATGCAATGAAGATGTTAAATTATACTCCTAATGATGTTGCTAGAAGACTTGCTGGGAAAAAATCTAATACTATAGGATTAATTATTCCAGATATATTAAATCCATTCTTTCCAGAAGTAGCTAGGGCAGCAGAGGATGCAGCTAATAAGCTTGGCTTTAATTTAATTCTATGTAATGCTGAGAATAATAGAGAGAAGGAAAGGCAATATTATGAGATGCTTATAAATAAGCAAGTTGATGGAATAATAATTGCATCATATACTGCCACACCTTCAGATCTTATAGCATTAATGGAGAGAGGAATGCCTGTAGTTGCCATAGATAGAGAGTACACTGGATATGATATACCTTCTATTAAATCAGATGATAGAGAAGGGGGAAGGCTTGCGGCTAGACACTTAATTGAATGTGAATGTAAAAATATAGCCCATGTTACAGGTCCCATATATATAGAATCCCTAAATGAAAGATTTATTGGATTTGAAGAAGAGCTTAAAGCAAATAATTTATATAAACCAGAATTAGTGAGAATTGATGAGTTCTCTTTAAAAGGTGGATATAATGCAACTAAAAAGCTATTAGAAGAGGGTAGAAATATAGATGGTATTTTTGCTGGGAATGATATATTAGCAATAGGTTGCTATAAAGCTTTGAATAATCTAGGATATAAACTTTATGATGATATAAAACTTATAGGCTATGATGGGTTAGAAGCAAATATTGATTATTTAGATATATCATCAGTAGCACAGCCTATGTACAAATTCGGTGAGTTAGCTGTAGAATTACTTGTACAGAAGATTGTAAATGAAGTAGATATTACTACGAAAAAAATAAAGTTAGATTTGAAAGTTATAGAGAGAAAATCTACTATAGGAAGATAAAATGCTAAAGTACAATATATAATTAATAGTTAAGAATGGAAATTATTCTGAATTACTAAAATAGATTTAAATTGAAGGCGCCTAGAAGGGCGCCTTTTTGTTGTGTAAGTTATATTTTTAATTAAGGTA
>JAHAIU010000526.1 GCA_018372555.1 Clostridium sp. | reverse complement strand
TCTAAATATCTTTCATATCTCTTTTCCTTATTAGCAAATTTAAATAAAGAATCTAAAGATAAGTTCATATACATTTCAGCTTCTACATACAAGCCCTTCTTTTGTAGTATCATTCCCTTTAAGTAATAAGCTTGTTCGATTAATAATATGTCATCTGTATCAATTGCTGAATTTAAAGCTTTATCTGTAATATCATAGGCTATATCATATTCTCCATTTTCATACAGTGTATTTATACTCTTATTTAAAAATCTAACATATTTTTTCTTATCATCTATTGGAAATAAATCTATTCCTTCTAATATTTCCTTTATAGCTTTCTCTCTCTCATTTACATAGAAGTAGCTTTCACCATTCTTCCCTTTAGAAATAGCTAAAATCATAGGATTATCTTTTTTATATTTATATGAAAGCTCCATATACTTTTCTATATCATTTCTCTTAAGTTTAATACATGCATTTGCAAAACTATGGTATATATCACCCTTATCTAGTTCATCATTAATAAAGTTAATAAATAACATTGCTTCTTCTAAGACCTTATATGAATCTTCAATATTCCCTAGCTTTTCATAACATTTACCTTCTCTATAGCATGTATATGCATACTTAACTTTGTCAAAATCTCCATCATCTTTAATAAGCTCTCTTGCCCTACTATAATAATTAATAGCTTCATTATATTCTTTTATTCTATAAAAGAAGGTAGCCATATCAAAATAGTAAGTTATAGTATTTTCCTTAGTATTATTCTTTTGATACAAATCATAATACTGTGATACTATTAGTTGAATATTTTCAACTTTATTTTCTTTTACGTAGTAGTTAAAAAGCAAATGTATTAATTCGAAAGCCAACCCATTATACGAATATTCTAAAGCATAATTTAAATTATGCTCAATAACATCAGATATATCACTTTCAGAAACATTATTTCTTCTTATTAGCTCAAGATTAGCATTTATTTGCTCTTCCACATCTTTAACTAAATAGCTATAATCAAGTGAAAGTTTATCAGCAATATACTCTAAAATCTCCTTGTCTGCTTTAATCTTTCCATTTTCTATACAGCTCATCTTTGATATAGAGACCTTATTCCCACATAATTCTTTTAAAGTTATCCCCTGATATACCCTTGCTCTTTTAATTTTTTCTCCAGTTGATAAAATCTCCATTTGAAACCCCCAATTGATTAATTTTTAAGTATTCCTATTTTCCTAAAAATATTAACCCCTTCATCAAGATACTTAGCTGCTTCTGCATCATTTTTTCTATCAATATAAAACTTACCTAACATAACTGAAAGCTGTGC
>JAHAIU010000078.1 GCA_018372555.1 Clostridium sp. | reverse complement strand
TAATATTTTGCTGGACGAAATGCAGATTAACAAAATTAATCCGCCAATAATCATTAATTCTACCATATAACCCTCCTCTTCTTATAATAATATATATATATTATACTATAAAATGAAATAGTTGCAAAGACAACAATCTTTACAACTATGTTTTTTTATAAACCTATCTACAAATTACTTTGTAACTAATATTCTAAAGATAAATATTTTATGTAATATAATTAGATTTATATATTATTAATATGTAAATTAATCATCTCCAATTTATATGTAAATAAAAAGGAGACTGCTTAATAAACAGCCTCTGAAGGTAAATTCTTATCAATTTATTTTACCCTATGATAAACTATTGGCTCTTCAGATCCTGAAACTATTTCTCCATTCTTTCTGAAGACTTCTGTTACATACATCTTACCATCTAAATTCTTTTGCTTTGCTATAAATATAACTCCTGGTGCAAACTCCACTTCGCTTTCTGCAATGAATGCTCCATCGTCTTCCTTAAATACTATTGGAGTAAACTTGCTATTCTTCTCTAACTCTTTATAATCAAAAGTTAACTTATCATTAGAGTTTATAAAATCTTTATATTCTATTTCCTTTGGCAAATCATAAGAAGTTAAAACAACTTGATTGTTTTCATTTACTGTATATAAAAATAAATGATGTAATTCTGTTACCTTATCTCCATGATTATAGTAAGTTTCATCTATCATAAAGTAACCCTTAAAGTCCTTTGGTAGATTTTTAATCTTATCATTACATACTTCAGCTATATGTTTAGCTTCAGGTGTTCTTACTTCGCCAGTTGCAGCCTTCTCTTCTTTTATTTGATTATCATTATTAAAGATACCCCTTGAGTAACTTATAAACTTATTTAATTTTTCCATTTCTTCACCTCTTAATATAATCTTGATATTTATTTAAGCACGTTACATAAGCATATTTATAACTAAATTATACCACTACTTTTCAATTTGTAATTTATGTAAAATTGCCTTTTTAAGGCTCTTTATCTTATTTAAAATGATTATCTCTCTCAATATATATTTTTTAAGGTTTTATAATCTTTTTCTATTAATATACTTAATTTATCATAGTATTTAGTTATCCTTAATTAATTTATGTATAGAAAAAATGTAGAGTATATCTATGAGGCTGTTAAATAAACAGTCCCATAGATATACCCTACACTATATATTCTAACTTTAATTGTTTATTATAGCATTAATAGTTATCTGCATCTTTTCTCTTAATTCTTCATCTTTTAGTAATACCATAGATATTAAATCTAGTAGATACATAGCAGAAAACTGACTATTTATAAATTTACTTCTATCAACAAACTTAGGATTATAAACTATGAACTCTATATCTGAGTACTTGCTTAAACTACTTCCTTCAAAGCTAGTAATAGAAATAGTTATTGCCCCATTTTCCTTTGCCTTTCTAAGAGAATGTACTACTTCTTCAGTCTCCCCTGATATAGATATACCTATAACTAAATCATCTTTCTTTACTATAGAGCTATTAATAATCATCATATGTGAATCTGAAATGCTATGAACATTAAATCCCATTCTTAAAAGCCTATGCATCATTTCTGTTCCTGTTAGTCCTGAGCTTCCAACTCCATGGATATATATATGCCTTGCCTTTTTAATCTCATTTACAGCCTTAAATATAGCTTCCTTATCTATTACTGCCTTAGTTCTCTCTATAACCTCATTGTAATATTGATATGCATAAGCAAATATCTCATCCTCATTCTCATCTACTACCTCTACCCTATTAGAACTAAGCTTAATTTTCATATCTACAAAGCTTTCACAGCCTATCTTCTTAGCAAATCTGGTTATAGTAGCCCCTGATGTTCCGATTTCCTTTGCTAAATCAGTAATATTTGTATTCTTAATTTTATCCCCATACTGCATTATATAATTAGCTATATCTTTTTCTTTATCTGAAAAACTATTATATATTCTTTGTATCTCACATAAGATATCCACTTTACTCCTCCAAACAACTGAAAATAAGTTAAAAATGTAGTTTCAACTTTTATATTTTACTTAAATAATTATTTTATTTCAAATTTTATCAAACTAAACTAACATATATTAAAACATATATATATAATTAGAATATCACTAATACAAAATAAATAAAAGAGCTCATTATAATGAATAATTGATAATGTATAATGAAAAAACTCCTTGTGAAGTTTTTAAATTTAAATTTTTTAATAATTCCAAAGGAATTACATCCTTAATTGTCAATTGTTCATTATTAATTGTTAATTATAAAATAAGCTGCCCTTAAGGCAGCTTATTTTACTATAGTGCTTTTAACACTTCATCATTAAATTTTTTAGTTATTAATTGTGGTCTTGTTATTGCTCCACCAACTACTACTGCATATGCTCCCTTTTCTAGGGAAAGCTTTGCTTTTTCTGGTGTATCAAAGTTTCCTTCTGCAATAACCTTTGCCTTACAATCCTTTATTAAAGCTTCTAAAACTTCAAAGTTATTAACACCTTTAGAATGCTCTGTATACCCAACTAAAGTTGTACCTACATAATGGAATCCAAGCTCTCCAGCCCTTAATCCTTCTTCTACAGTAGATATATCAGCCATAAAAGCTTGCTTTGGATATTTCTTAAATATACTCTTTAAGAACTCTTCATCTTGATCTATAGTTGCGTCTAGTGCAATTATATCTACTCCTGCTTCTACTAAGGCATCTACTTCCTTCATAGTAGGTGTTATATATGGCTTCATATTTTCATAATCTATTTTTATTATACCTATTATAGGTAAATCTACTTCTTTTTTTATAGCAATTATGTCCTCAGTACTATTTGCTCTTATTCCTATAGCACCGCCTTCTTTGGCTGCTACTGCCATTCTACTCATTATATAAGAGCTATGAAGTGGTTCGTTTTCTAGTGCTTGACATGATACAATTAATCCTCTACTTATCTCTTTCACTCTTATTAATCTCTCCCTATAATTTCATTTATTTTTTGTTTTAATGGATCTGCCTTAGCTCCAAATATAGCTTGTATTCCTCCCTTAACTTCTAATACAGCTGTAGCTCCTAAAGACTTAATCTTAGCTTTATCTACTTTGCTTACATCTTTAACTGCTACTCTAAGTCTTGTGATACAAGCATCAACATCATCTAAGTTTTCAGCTCCACCAAGTGCTGCTAAAATTTCTTCAGCAACTTCATTTAAACTATCTTTAGTAACAACTTTAACATCTTCCCCCTCAACTTCTCTACCAGGAGTCATAACATTAAACTTAGTTATTAAGAATCTAAATGTGAAGTAGTATAGTGCAAACCAAACTGCTCCAACTACTAATACAAGTATCCAGTTAGTTTTATCATTTCCTTGAAGAACTCCGAATAATGTAAAGTCTATTAATCCACCTGAGAATGTATTACCAATTGATATATTTAATACATCTGCAATGAAGAATGATAATCCATCAAATACTGCATGAACTACGTATAACCATGGTGCTACGAATAAAAACATAAATTCAATTGGTTCTGTAATACCAGTAACAAATGAAGTTATTGCTGCTCCTAAGAATAATCCACCAACTAGTTTTCTTCTTTCTTTAGGTACACAGTGATACATAGCTAAACATGCTGCTGGTAAACCAAACATCATAGTTGCAAAACGTCCAGCAAAGAATCTTGTTCCTTCTGTAAATAATCCAGTGTGATTTGGATCAGCTAATTGAGCAAAGAATATATTTTGTGCACCAGTAATAGTTTGTCCTGCTACAGTTGCAACTCCACCTAATTCTGTATACCAGAATAATGGGTAAATCATGTGATGTAATCCTACAGCACCAGTTAATCTTAATAAGAATCCATAAAGGAATGTTCCTATTGGCCCTAAACCTGCTATTGCATTACCTGCTGAAACTAACCAACCTTGGAATGTTGGCCATATTAAGAAGAATACTCCTCCGATAAATATTGCTGCAAAGGATGATACTATTGGTACAAATCTTGATCCACCAAAGAATCCTAAAACTGCTGGTAATTGAATGTTTCCATATTTATTATGTAAGAATGATACTGTTAAACCAATTACTATAGCTCCTACAACCCCTGTATCTATTGATTCAACTGCTGGGTTAAAAGCTGTAATCATTCCACTAATTGCTGCATTCATAACTAAGAATGAAACTGCACCTGCAAGTCCTGCAGTCCCCTTATCTTTCTTAGCTAAACCTACAGAAAGACCTATACACATAATAAGTGCTAAGTTAGCAAAAACAACATTTCCTGCTGAAGACATAATTGAAAATATGCCTTGTAACCATGCAATATTTAAGAATGGATAAGCTTGTACTGTATTAGGGTTTGATAATGCACCTCCAATACCTAGTAATAAACCTGCTGCTGGTAAAATCGCTATTGGTAACATAAAGGACTTACCTATTTTTTGTAGCTGCTTAAACAAAATAATTCCTCCCTCATTTAATTAAAATTATTTTCAATATTTTTTTATTATAAAAATCATTTTCTTCTGAATACATTTACATATTATCATGAAAATAATTTTAATTCAAGTATTTTTTATAAAATTTTTTTCATTTAATTTTTTCAAAAAAAATTGCAAAACTACTTTTAGATTAGTTTTGCAACAATTAAACAATTTTATACTTATTTAAATATATCTCTATAATTACATACTTCTATACTATTTTCTTCAAGGAAGTTTTTTAATTCTTTAGAAGTAAGTATTTCTAACTCCTCTATTCTTTTTATGTTATATGAACTATTCTCTAAAATAAAATTATCTAGATATGCTGGATGGGACATAGTCTCTAAAACATCATAGTTATCAGATTTATCTTTAAGATTTTTAAATGTATCAATTTTTACTGTCTCTTCATAAAATATACCTTCATAAGGCATAATTTTATCATAATCTAATTTATACTCAAGTCCACCCCTTATTGGATAAGGATACTTCTCCAATATTCTTTCCATAACAGGCTTTAACACCTCAAATGTATGAACATGATGATGAGAGTCTAGATGAGTTATATCTATCCCACTAGCTTTTACCTTTTCAATTTGAGCGCAAAACTCATTATATACTTCTTCTATATCTATATTCTTAGCTACTTCAGATGTTATTTTTTTATAAAAATATCCATTTTCATCTACTATTGTCTTGTGAGATTTTAATAATGGCTTATATGCAGATAGAGTTAAGTGAACACCACAACCTAAACCATTACAATTCTTTAATAATTCTACCGCATGTTCATACCCAGGCATTCCAGCCATTATTGTAGTACTTCTTATTATGCCATTTTTAAAAGCATCTACTATACCATAGTTTGCACCTCTACTATACCCAAAATCATCAGCATTTACTATTAACTTCATATTTTCCCCTCTCCTAGTAAAGTGTATAAAGTGATTCTTATTTTCAGGTGGAGTTTTCTTAACAGGAATACTTGTGCTCCATCTGAAGGCTAGAAGAACTAATCCAGGCACGTAGCAGTGCTTAGCTCCCACTTATATAAGTGGGAGTGTTAGCAATGGTAGCAATCGGATAAATTCCTATACACTCTATATAATTTATTTATTAATTTCCTCTAATTAAATTATACTCTTTTAGATATATGTATTATTTTCATTAATTAAAAAAATTAATTGTTTTTCATATTATAAGTTGCCTTTAGATTATATTTAACTTTACTTTTAAAAATGATCCAAGAACAGTAGGTAATAAAATGATAAATCAAATTACTTGAATAAACTATATCCTAATTTCTAATCCTAATATATATAAACTAATATTTATAATGTGAGGTATATGTATGAAAAAAATTATTAATTATAGTTTTCGTATCTTTTTAATTACTATTTGCTTAGTATTTAATATTGTTTATTTCCCTAAAGCATTTTCTGATGTTAATTTATTAGAAAATTCTCCCAACGATAATAAACTACCCAATCACTTTCGCATGACTACTGATATTAAATCATTATCAGAATATAAGGCCCTTAACTTATCTGGTTTAGATAAATTGAATATTTCTGGTAGTGGACAATTTTCAGAAACTGGCCTTGATTTAATTAAAAAATCTCTTCCTAATAACCTTTCCATTATTAATATTGATCTAAGACAAGAATCCCATGGATTTATTAATGGAATAGGAGTTAGCTTTGAAAACCCTAAAAATAATGCTAATAAAGGATTAACCTTACCTGAAGTTCTATCTACTGAAAAAGGCTTATTACAATCTATTAAAATAAATACACCATTAACTTTTTATAATACTAAAGTTACAGTAACACCAGATTGTGTTAAAGATGAACTTACACTTACATCTAATAAAAACATTGGATATATTCGTATTCCTGTAACTGATGGTTCCCTCCCAGGTGATGAAATGGTTGATTATTTTATTGATATTGTTAAGAATACTCCTGAAAATACTTGGTATCACTTTCATTGTAAGGAAGGTATAGGAAGAACTACTACCTTTATGATAATGTACGATATTATGAGAAATCACAAAGAAGTAAGTTTAAATGATATTATAAAGCGTCAAGTTTTACTTTCTACAATTAAAGAAAAAGATGCCCAAAGCTTCTATACTGGAAAACACTTTGAATTTTTAAATAGTTTTTATAATAAAGTTAAAGCTAAAACTACATCATCAATAACTTTTGAATATTTAAATTCTAATGATTGTTACATTAAGAATTCTAATATTCCTAAACATCTTTATGTTATTTCTGATAGTTATATGACAAAGGAAGAGCAGAGTATGATCTCTGCTCTTCAAGGCGTTATATCTACAAAATCCATTGAACAGATTTATATTCTAAGTAATGATGAACCAGATTATAAAATATGGCTTGAAGATTTAATCACTAATTACAATATTACTTATGAAAATATATCAGACCCTTGGATTCTCTTAAATAAATTTAAATCATCATTTAATGGATACATACTGTATAGTAATAAAAATCCCCCGTCTATTAATAATGCATTTTCTCTTGCAGGACTAAATAATTCAATACCTATAGAGGAATCTCTTGAATCAAGATTTAATGAACTTGGAATAGAGAACTTGATTAAAGATTGCAGAAATACAGATAAGTACTGGGCATATAAAAACTTATGGAATTCTGGTTTAAACCATTCTACAGTTATACTATTATCCCCTGAAAAGTCTATGGCATTACGAGATTATGCAATAATGTCTAAGTCTCTTATATTTTATGAGGAGGATGTTAAAGATTTTTCTTTAAGAGAAAGTATATTTAAATCTATGGATAAAATAGCTCGTTGCCTAGGGTGGGGACCAGATGAATATAATAACGTAAGCATATCTTCTAAATACGGAGTAGACATAATTGCAGCAGATTGGTCTTATAATTTATCTGTATTAAGTTCATTTCCTACAAATAAACAAACTCAAAAATCTAATAATGAAATTCCTACGGAAGGTAATGTTCATTATGTAACCTTTATTATGTCTGATGGGGACAATCAGCAATGGCTACTTGGAAGTAATTATAGTTCAGAAAAATGGTATGGATCTAAAAATAGAGGTAACTTTGATTTAGGTTGGTCACTAAGTCCATCTCTTTATTATTTGGCACCTACTGTTTTTAATAAATATTATGAAAGCGCAAGTTCAGAGAAATATTCAGATTACTATCTTGTTTCTCCTTCAGGTAATGGATATATCTATCCAAGCCTGTATCCGAAAAGTAAACTAAATACTTATACAAAAAGATTGAATGAATATATGGAAAAAGTAGATCAAAAATATGTATTGATTATTGACGATGATGCCTTTTATAAAACTAACTTATGGGATAAATATACTGAGAATTCCAATATAGATGGACTTTTTTATTTAGATTATAAGAAAAATAATAATTATAATGGAGAAATAGTTTGGTCCAATAATAAGCCAGTAGTCTCTTGCCGTAATTTACTATGGGGTGGTTTAGAAGATTCAAATCAATTAATTGACAATATAAATTCTAGAGTTAATACAGCTAATACAGACCTAACTAATGAAGCCTCCTACACCTTTGTTTATCTTCATGTATGGAGTAATGATATGACTATCCTCCAAAATGTAGTTACTGAATTAAATAAGAACCCTAAAGTAAAAATTGTAACTCCAGATGTTTTTATGAAATTAATTAAAGATAATGTTACTCCTAAATAATAAAATTACACTTATGGAGTAGATATAACAACTACATTTTATAAAAATATGTTTGAAAAAACTAGCAGTAAAGCCTTTATTTGATATGAGTAGACAGTCATCAGGAGAGCAACTAAAAGCTCTAACTATGTCTATATTATTTAAGGTAAATAAAAAAGATGAAACTCAATTTTACTGAATTTCATCTTTTTTATTTGTTTTTATTTAATTAATATATTCCTATTTTGTATATTTAACAATTATATCTCTTAATATTTCTACTACTTCCTTGCCTGCTTTATCATTATAATACTTTGCAAATCTTTCGTCTGCTACATACATTTCTGCTAATCCAGCATGAGCTTCTTTAGAGTAGCTAGGCCATGAGAAACAAAGCCACTTTTTATGATTTTCATATACTTTCTTAGCTTCTTCAGAATCTAAATCACCAGTATCAGATACCTTCAATAAATTCTCGAAGACCTCAGACTCCAACCTTTGCATTTCATTAAAATCTTCTTCACTTAAATTCATGAACTTCTTATTAGATGCTTCTACTGTCTCTTTACCATATTTATTTCTAATTTCTTTTCCATACTTTTCTTCGTTTTCTTTTAATTTTTCCTTTTTAAAGCCTTCAAATTTTTCTTTATTAGACATACTTATTTCCCCTTTCTTATATTCAATAGTCTTTTCTACAGTTAAAATCAATTGATCAAGTTGATTTCTTCTAGAAATGAGGCTTTCTCGATGTTCAATTAATGATTGGCAAATGTTAAAGTTAGGGTTAGCAATTATATTTTGAATATCCTCAAGTTTAATATCCATTGATCTATAAAGTAAAATTTGTTGCAGTATATCTATTTCTTTTTCTCCATAAATTCTATATCCTGAAGAATTAACTCTACAAGGCTTTAATAAACCAATTTCATCATAATACCTAAGAGTTCTAGTGCTTACACCTGCCATCTCAGCTAGCTTTTTAATTGTATATTCCATCTTCATTCCTCCTTGCAACTTAATAATAATCCTTTACGTTGCGTTAATGTCAACAAGTTTTTTTAATTTTTTCAAAATAAAATACTGATTTAGATCTTATTTTAATTACATATTATAACTCTGTAAAATCTAATTCCATTTTTTTAGAATATATTAAAGAATAAAAAAATTAAAAAAGCTACTAATTTATATTTAGATGCTGAAAATGTATTAAATGAAGCTACAAATGGAATAATACCTGGTGAGTTAATTGCAGAAAGAATTGATGGTATTGAAGTATTTACTTCATATCATTCTAAGGAAACTATAGGCTTTTCTATAATAAAGCTATAGAAGATAGGTTGTTAATTACATGTGAAACAGACTTTCATGGTAAAAATAAGCATACCATAGAACTAGGTAAATAGAAAATTATTTAAGCAAAAGCCATGCTTTAATATTGGATAACTGGAACTTATATACTCTACATTATGATAGGTAATTTTCTTTAAAAAGATTCCTTGTAAGGGCATTTTAATAATGCTATAATTAAAATCCACTTAATATATAAATTCATTGTGTAATTACCTAACTAAACTGTTTTACATATGAACTAATTTAATAAAATTTAAAACATTTATTGCAACTTATATATACTCTTAAAATGAGTATATTTTAAATAATTATTAAGGAAAGTGTCAGGTGAAATTTATGATTAATGCAAAACTATTAGTAGAAAAGGCCTATGAAGCTCAAAAGTTTTCTTATACTCCTTACTCTAACTTTAATGTTGGTGCGGCACTACTTGGTACAAATGGTAAGATATACTTAGGCTGTAATATAGAAAATGCAGCTTTTACTCCAACTAATTGTGCTGAAAGAACTGCTTTTTTCAAGGCCGTATCTGAAGGTCAAAAGGATTTCCTTGCAATTGCAATAGTAGGAAATAAAGCAGATGCTGAAGAAACTGATTATTGTGCTCCTTGTGGAGTTTGCAGACAAGTAATAGCAGAATTCTGCGATCCAAAAACCTTTAAAATTTATCTTGCAAAAAATAAAGATGAATTTAAAGAATATACTCTAGAAGAACTTTTACCTTTAGGATTTACAGGAAAAGATTTGAACTAATAAAAATTTTTATAGATATATAGGAAAAGGCAAAGTACTCAATACTCTGCCTTTTAAATACTCTATATACTTATCTTATCAATCACTTTAACAACATCCTTAGAAATACGTTTCATTTCTTTTAAATGTTCATAACATAATTTAATATTCCCCTCTTTAAAAGCTTTAACTCCTTCTCCAGCTTCATTATGTAATTTAATATGTAATGGTTCTAAATCATTAAAGTGCTTATTATTCTTAAACTTATCATTATTGCTGTAATACCATTCTCCTAGTCTACAATTATTATAATTTCTTGCAACCTCTTCATCAATACTATCTAATCCTAGTATCATATTATATACTTTCCACGTCCACATTAAATGATCGACCTTGTACATATCTAATAATACCTTTAATGGTAATTCATTATCTCCCATAAGTTTACGTCTAAATTCATCTGCATATTTGCTTATTCTATATATCTCTTCCCCAACACTATAACACATCTTTTCTAAATCAAGCTCTTTTTTAGCCATCTCTGATAATTCATTAGCTAAAACAGTAGTAGTTGCTGTTTGCTCTTCTGAGATTGAAGCAATATGTGATACCTTTTCATCTATACTCTCAATTAATTCAACTATATTATGAAGATTACTAGGTATTAAGTTTAACTTTTCTCTCCCATTCATTAATTTATTTACTACGATATCAGTACACTTTACAGCTTCAGTAGTATTCATACTTAATGCTTCTATACTTTCATAAATAGTTTTTATTGATTCATTAGAGTATTCTGCTAAACCTTTTATTTCATTAGCTACTACTGCAAAACCTTTCCCATGATCTCCTGCTCTTGCAGCTTCTATTGAAGCATTTAGTGCTAAAAGATTAGTTTGGTCTGCTATTTGCTTTATTATATCCGTTACACCTTTAATATCCTTTACCATAGATCCCACAATATTTAATTCTTCTTTAATCTTTTGAACTCCCTTAAATGAATCACCTATAAATTTAACAATTCCATCTACTTCTTCAACGCTTTCTAGAGCTTTAGCTTTAGTATCATTAGAATCATTACTTAACTCCTGTATTGATTCTGATACAGAATCAGCAGTAGATGCTAGCTCTTCACTACTTGCAACCATAGATTGTATAATATCACTTTGTGAATTAGAAGCAGTTATCATACTACCAATAGCATCTAAATTAATAATTTTTTCTACTATATTATTTGTCCCCATTAAAGCATTATTATCATAATAACACTCAAGTAATGAATTAATCATATTCTCTAAATCCTTATTATCATTACTTAAAGATATGTAACTTTTGTTTCTAATACTGTCACCTAATAGCTTGGTTAAATCTAACATATCGGTATTTTTTTCCACTTTTCTTCTAAACATAAACTCCTCATATAGGTGCTATCCTACAATATAAAATAAAGACTTAATAATTAAAAGTAATTCTTTATGATAATTTCTCGAAAGATTACATCAATGTTTTTAATTACAATTCTTAATTGAAATAATTGTGTTATAGCTCCATAACATCTTAATTTTTTGTAATATTC
Organism: Clostridium sp.; assembly: GCA_018372555.1. Classification (GTDB taxonomy): domain Bacteria; phylum Bacillota; class Clostridia; order Clostridiales; family Clostridiaceae; genus Clostridium. The sequence continues at coordinate 365 of JAHAIU010000078.1, read as the reverse complement.
AATTCGAATATATATATATTTTACCATATACTTCTACAAAACTTAACATTTCTTCTCTCAATTTTGCAAATATTATTTTAAATAAAAAAAGCAAAAATAAAAAATATTTTTTGCTTTTTACAATTTCTACGCACTTTTATTAGCTAAAGTTATTAACAAAGTAGTTTACTAAATCAACAATCCAATTTTTAATATTAGGATATTCTTCTCTAATTACTCTTTTAATTTCTTCTTTAGATGAATCTAATGATAAAGTTTTTAATCCCTCTACTTTATTTCCTATAGCTATATTAGCCTTTGCATAATCACCTACTGCTATATCTGAAGCTATTGCTCCACCTCCTACAGCATACCTTCCAATAGCT
>JAHAIU010000077.1 GCA_018372555.1 Clostridium sp. | reverse complement strand
TCATATCAGTAGTACCTAGTTGTGCTATTACACTTGCATCATTATACTCAACCATTGAGTGTATTATACTTTGAGGATGAACTACTACTTGAATATTATCATAAGGACAATTAAATAAGAAATGTGCCTCTATTACTTCTAATCCTTTATTCATTAAGGTAGCTGAATCTATAGAAATTTTTTGGCCCATATTCCATTTAGGATGTTTTAAGGCATCCTCAACTGTAACCTTTTTTAAGAAGTCTATATCCTTCCCCCTAAATGGTCCACCTGATGCAGTTAGTATAATTTTCTTAACATCTTTTTCATTATACCCATTTAAAGCTTGAAATATTGCACTATGTTCTGAATCAACAGGTAAAATATCTACACCCATTTCCTTAGCTTTTTTCATTACAAGCTCACCAGCTACTACTAATGTTTCTTTATTAGCTAAAGCAATATCCTTCCCTGCTTCTATAGCTTTAATAGTTGGTCTTAGGCCTATCATACCTACAACAGAAGTTACAACCATGTCTATTTCTTCTAATGATGCTATAGCTTCTAGTCCTTCTATCCCTTTATATACAACTATATCTATACTATTTTCTATACAAAATCTTTCTACAGACTTAGCACTTTCTTCATCCATCATAGCAACATATTTAGGTTTAAATTCTTTGATTATCTCTATTATTTTGTTTACAGATGAATTAGCACTAATACCTATTAAATTTATTTCCCCATTTGACTTTCTAATTACATCTAAGGTTTGTGTACCTATTGATCCTGTTGCTCCTAAAATTGAAATATTCTTCATCTTTACCTCCTAGCTTAACTGCTATAAATTACATCTTTTGCTATTATACTATAAATTGGACCTGCAATTATTCCAATTAATCCAAACATATTAACCCCTATATAAATAGATAATATTACTACTAAAGGATGAATTTCAAGTCTACTACTTAAAAATTTTGCTTCTAGTATTTCTCTTATAATCTTTTCTAAACAGTATAATAAAACTAATCCAAATACTAATAAATATCTCTTCATTACAATATTGTATATTATTATCGGTATAAAAACAATTGTTGTTCCTACAAAAGGAAGTATATCTAAAATTGCACTAATAGAACCAAGAAATAGACTATTATCTATTTGAAGCACTCTAAATCCTAGGGTTACAATGATTCCACTTAGTAATATTAACCTAACTTCTATCTTAAATACTTCTTTTAAATTTAATAATTTCTTAAAAAATCCCTTAGTAAATTCTTTTGGAAATAGCTTCATAAAAAAATTAATTATTTCATTTTTATCTACTAGTATAAAATAACTAATAATATTCGCTAAAAAGTATGATACTATTCCATCTCCTGTTAATATTGCTCCTTGCATTATAAATTTACTATCAAAAAAACCACTTAAGCTTCTTATTATTTTATCTATATCTAAATTTAGAAATGATTTTATACTATTAAATATCTCTAAAAAATCTTGGATATTATGGTTGTAAATCATATGAATAAAATTTATAATTCTATTACCAAAATAAAAGATTATTATAAATAATATACCGTTAAATATAAATATACTTAATACTGCTGATATTCTTCTAGAAATATTCATCTTATTAAAAGCTCTACATATAGGTTGAGTTAGTAATGTAAAAATAATTATAATAAAAAATGGTTTAAAATATTTATTAATAAGTATAGCAATTGCTGAAACAATAATAAATAAAATCACTAAATTTATTACCTTACTATATGTATTATATAATTTCATTTTCCTACTCCTTATTGTTTTATGTTAGATTATATTATCTTTTTTATTATTAAATACCTGATAAGGAGTGAAAATAAAAAAAGCAGGGCTTATCCCTACTTTAATTAGTTTACATATATTAAATTCTTACTATAAATGTTAAATAATAAAATACAACTGCAGAATTAAATAATATAGAATCAAATCTATCTAAAATTCCACCATGTCCAGGTATTAAGTTACTATAATCTTTAATACCAACATATCTTTTTATAGAAGAAGCTACTAAATCTCCAAATTGGCCCATTATTCCGCAAAGAGCTCCTATTAAAAAGAAATGAATTACCTCTACATGTGGTACATAGGATGAAACTATTATTCCATATATTCCACATCCTATAGTACTACCTAAAAATCCTCCTACAGCTCCTGCTATAGTTTTCTTAGGACTAACTTTTGGACAAAGTTTCTTTTTGCCAAGGTATTTTCCAGAATAATATGCTGTTGTATCACATATCCAAGACCCTAAGAATATTAACCATATTAAATATTGTCCGCCTTCTTTATTACTTATAAGAGGCATAAATCCAAATAATATCCCTACATATAAAAATCCTAAAAGAGTAATAGCGGCATCAATAAATGTATATTTTAAGTTTATTATTGGAATCATTAATAATGCTATAGCTGCTAAAACAACTATATACATTAAATATTCAAAGTTATTATTTGTAGCATAAAAAGCTGCAATAAGTATATACCCAACTATAGGTATTGGATTAAATTTCTTTTCTCTTAAGGCATTATAAAATTCATATAAACCTAAAACTGATAGAACAATAGCAAAACCTTTTAGCCATATTCCTCCTAAAAATATAAAGAGAATAAAAGGTGCTATAATTGCTGCTCCAATATATCTATTATTTAATTTCATTTCTTCACCTCAACTAAACTCCACCATATCTTCTATCTCTATGCTGATAGTCATATATGGCTTCATGTAAGTGTTCTTCCTTAAAATCAGGCCAGCATACATTAGAATACCAGAATTCTGAATATGCACATTGCCATAAAAGAAAATTACTTATCCTTTGTTCTCCAGAAGGTCTTATAATTAAATCTGGATCTGGTGTCCCATTAGTATATAAGTATTTTTCTAAAGCTTTTTCATCAATATCTTCAATATTTAGCTTTCCACTTTTCACATCATTTGATACAAGCTTTACTGCTCTAATTATTTCATCTCTACCACCATAATTAAAAGCAATATTTAAGACAACTCCAGTATTGTTTTTAGTTAATTCTATAGCCTCTTTAACTTCATTTTGTGCATCTTTAGGTAACATATTAATATCACCTAATATTTTAATAACTACACTATTTTTATTTAATTCTTGAAGCTCACTTCTTAAATATTCTACTAATAATCTCATTAAAGCTGACACTTCATCTTTAGGTCTTTTCCAATTTTCAGTTGAAAAAGCATAAAGAGTTAAATACTTTATACCTAAAATATGAGTTTCCTTAATTACTCTTCTAATAGTTTCAACTCCAGCCTTATGCCCCATAGTTCTGGGTAATTTTCTTTGCTTAGCCCATCTTCCATTACCATCCATAATAATAGCTATGTGTCTTGGCATATTATCTTTATCTAAAACTAATTCTTCTCTTTTCTTTTTATCTTTGTTAGTTTTAAAAATATCTAACATATTCTATGTTCCCTCCACAATTTTGTATGGAAAAAACCTGCATATTGCAGGTTTTAAATTGACATAATCTCTTTTTCTTTTGCCGCAACTATAGTATCAACTTCCTTAGAAGCACTATCTATTATTTTTTGAACTTTGTCCTCAGCATTTTTTTGTTCGTCTTCAGTTATTTCTCCATCTTTCTTTAGAGCCTTAACCTTATCATTTGCGTCTCTTCTAATAGATCTTAATGCAACTTTAGCTTCTTCTCCAGTTTTCTTAACTACCTTAACTAAGTTCTTTCTAGTTTCTTCAGTTAATTCTGGAACTACTAATCTAATTACACTTCCATCATTTGAAGGGTTAATTCCTAAATCTGAAGTTAAAATAGCCTTTTCTATTTCTTTCATTAAGCTCTTTTCCCAAGGAGCTATAACTAATACTCTTGGTTCTGGAGCTGAAATATTAGCTACTTGACTTAATGGACATGGACTTCCATAGTAATCTACTTTAATTCTATCAAGCATAGTAGGGTTAGCTCTACCTGCTCTTAATGTAGATAAATCTGATTTTAATACAGAAATAGTTTTGTTCATTTTTTCGTCAGCTTTTTGAATAATATCCTTTATCATAATAACCTCCTATTTTTTTGAAGTAACTAATGTACCAATTTTTTCACCAGAAATAGCTCTTTTGATATTTCCTCCTTCTTCTAAACCAAATACTAAGATTGGAATATTATTATCCATACATAAAGATGTTGCAGTAGAATCCATTACTTGTAATCCTTGCTCTAATACTTGTATATAAGTAAGTATATCATATTTCTTTGCATCATCATACTTATGAGGATCTTTATCATAAACACCATCTACTTTTTTAGCTAGTAAAATTACGTCTGCTTCTATTTCGGCAGCTCTTAAAGCAGCAGTTGTATCAGTTGAGAAGTATGGGTTTCCTGTTCCAGCAGCAAATATTACTACTCTTCCTTTTTCAAGATGTCTAACAGCTCTTCTTCTAATAAATGGTTCTGCTATTTCTTTCATTTCAATAGCAGTTTGAACTCTTGTCATTACTCCATTTTGTTCAAGAGAATCTTGAAGTGCTAAAGCGTTAATACATGTTGCAAGCATTCCCATATGGTCAGCTTGAGATCTATCCATACCTTCTCCGCTTCTACCTCTCCAAATATTTCCTCCACCAACTACTAGGCCAACTTCTATTCCCATATTCACTAAATCTTTAACTTCAAGTGTAATTCTTTTTATAAAATCAAAATCAAAACCAATACCTTTTTCCCCTGCTAAAGCTTCTCCTGAAACTTTAAGAATAACTCTTTTATATTTACTATTTTCCATTCTTAGTACCTCCATACTTTTATAAAGTAGATTTCTAAAAAAAGAGAACACAGTTGTGTTCTCCTTTGTATTACTTACTCATCTTAGCTACTTCTTCAGCGAAGTTATCTTCAGCCTTTTCGATACCTTCTCCTCTTTCGAATCTTACATACTTATTAACAGTTATTGGAGAACCAACTTCCTTTGATTTTTCTTGAAGGTATTTGCTTATGCTCTTATCTCCATCTTTAACCCAAGCTTGATCTAAAAGACATACTTCTTTGTAGTACTTTTGAATTCTTCCCATTACCATTTTTTCAACTATGTTTTCTGGTTTTCCTTCATTTAAAGCTTGAACTCTATAGATTTCTTTTTCTTTTTCTAATGATTCTTGATCAACAAAATCTCTGCTTAAGAAGCTTGGATTTGCAGCAGCAACTTGCATACATACATCCTTAGCAACAGCCTTTAAAACTTCTTTGTTGTCTGAAGCACATCCTAGTTCTACAACAACACCTATTCTTCCGCCACCGTGGATATAGCTTTCTACTACACCTTCAGCAACATTGAATTTTTCAAATCTTCTTACTGTCATGTTTTCTCCAAGCTTAGCTATTAAAGCTGTTAAAGCTTCTTGAACAGTGCTTTCAGCATCAAATTTTTCAGCTACGAATTCTTCAACAGTAGTTGAAGTTGTAGTTGAAGCCATTTCTGCTAATCTTGCAGCAAAGCTTACGAACTCTTCATTAGCAGCAACGAAGTCAGTTTCACAGTTTAATTCAACTATTCCAGCTGATTTGCAATCTTCAGATATGTAAGTTTTTACGATACCTTCAGCAGCAATTCTTCCAGCTTTTTTAGCTGCAGCAGCTAATCCCTTTTCTCTTAATATTTCAATAGCCTTTTCCATATCTCCTTGAGCTTCTGTTAAGGCCTTCTTGCAGTCCATCATACCTGCGCCAGTTTTTTCTCTTAATTCTTTAACTGATTGAGCAGTAATCATTCTATTATTCCTCCTAACTTAATGTAAACCTTATTATTTAGGTTAAAAGGTAAATGAGATTCCTCACCTACCTTTACTTATTTTATTATTCAGCTAATTGTTCGCCTTGTCTTCCTTCAATGATACCATCAGCCATCTTAGCTGTTATTAATTTAACCGCTCTTATAGCATCATCATTTCCTGGAATTACATAATCTAATTCTTCTGGATCACAGTTAGTATCTACTATACCTACAACTGGTATTCCTAAAATTTTAGCTTCTGCAATTGCATTTCTTTCTTTTCTTGGATCAACTACGAACATCGCTCCAATATTTTCAGCATCTAAGTTTTTGATTCCGCCTAAGTTCTTTTCTAGTTTTTCCATTTCGCCTCTTAACTTAGTAACTTCTTTCTTAGGTAAAACATCGAAAGTTCCGTCTTCTTCCATAGCTTTTATAGCATCTAATCTTGCAATTCTAGTTTTAATAGTATTGAAGTTAGTTAACATTCCACCTAACCATCTATTATTAACGAAGTGCATGTTTGATCTTATAGCTTCTTCTTGAATAGCTTCTTGAGCTTGCTTTTTAGTTCCAACAAATAATATGTCTTTTCCTTCTAAAGCAACTGATTTGATGAAGTCATAAGCTTCGTCTACTTTCTTAACTGTTTTTTGAAGATCGATTATATATATTCCATTTCTTTCTGTGAATATATAAGGAGCCATCTTAGGGTTCCATCTTCTAGTTTGATGTCCGAAATGAACACCTGCTTCTAATAATTGTTTCATTGATATAACTGCCATTTTCTTACCTCCTGGTTATTTCCTCCACTATTTTCTTATAAAGTACCTCTATTAAAGGTCACCATCTTTACAAATCTAATAGTGTGTGTATTTTCTTACCTAGGTTAGTATAACATAAGCTTATTATAGTGGCAACATTTTTTTCTTTTAAATAAGCAATAATTATTTTATCTATATAAAAAGACATCAAAGCTTTTAAACCTTGATGTCTTTCTATTATGTTAGTTTATTTTTTTTAATTCATCTAATAACTTTTCGTTTAAGATTTTAATATGTGTTCCCTTCATTCCAAGTGATCTTGATTCAATTACTCCTGCACTTTCGAATTTTCTTAAGGCATTTACTATTACACTTCTAGTAATTCCTACTTTATCTGCAATCTTAGATGCTACTAATAAACCTTCATTACCATCTAACTCTCCAAAGATATGTTCCACTGCTTCTAATTCAGAATAAGATAGAGTACCAATAGCTAGTTGCACTACTGCTTTCTTTCTAGCTTCTTCTTCTATTTCTACTTGTTTAGATCTTAATATTTCAAGTCCAACTATAGTTGCACTATACTCAGCAAGAACTAAATCCTCATCTGTGAAATCCTCTCTAAATCTTGCAAGTATTAAAGTTCCTAATCTCTCTCTATTACCCATTATAGGTACTATAGTTGTTATCTTATCTTCCATTATGCATTTTTCTTCTCCTTCAAAAACACATAATCCTTCATTAGAAAGGTTAGCCATACTTTCATGAATCTTTAATAATCTTTCATTATAATCCTTTGGAAATCTCTTTTCATCAGCCACTTGTTTCTTCATTATATCACATTCAAAATTTTTAGAAAATGCATAACCAAGTACTTTTCCTTTTCTGCTTGTTACATATACATTACAAGCTAAAACATCGCTTAATAGTAAACATATATCTTCAAAGGCTACTGGATCAGTACCCGATTTTTGCAATATTTTGTTTAGCATTCTAGTTTTATTTAATAATGATGACATTAATCTTCCTCCTATAAAATAAGCCGTTGAATTTTTTGAAAATTTAAAATTATATAAATTTTCCAAAAACATTCTTATTACTAATCTATACTATCATAGGACCTTTTTATTTTCAACAAATTTCTTAGTATTTTCGACATTACCTTAGAAAAATTCTATATTTTATCATATTATTAAACTGTAATGCTTTTCTTTAATTTATTCTTCACTTTTTTCATTTTTAATATTAACAGTTTTATTACATTCTATATTTGAACATTGTGCATAAGATCCTTTAGTTTTACTATATTTTAAAACCATATAAGAATTACAATCAGGACATTTATCTTTTAAAGGTTCATTCCAACTTACAAAATCGCAGTTTGGGTAGCTACTACATCCAAAGAACTTCTTTCCTTTTTTGCTCTTCTTAGCTAAAAGCTTGCTTCCACATTTTGGACATGGCGCTTCTATTTCTTCAACTATAGGTTTAGCGTTTTTACATTCTGGATATCCTGGACAAGCAAGAAACTTACCATATCTTCCTCTTTTTATAACCATCATCTTTCCACACTTATCACAAGGCACATCACTAACTTCATCTTCAATTACTACTTTAGATATTTCTTTTTCTGCTTTTTCTATAGCTACCTTTAATGGTTCAAAGAATTCTCCTACAACTTTTTTCCATTCCTCTTGACCTTCTTCTACATGGTCTAAGTTCTTTTCCATTTCAGCAGTAAAATCTACATCCACTATTTGCTTGAAATATTCACTAACTATATTATTTACTATAAAACCTAATTCTGTAGGAACTAAGTTTTTCTTTTCTCTTCTTATATAATCTCTACTTAATATAGTACTTATTGTAGGAACATAGGTACTTGGTCTACCTATACCCTTCTCTTCTAGTAACTTTACAAAAGATGCTTCAGTATATCTAGCCGGTGGTTGGGTAAAATGTTGATTTCCTTGTATTGAAACATTTTCTAAAACTTCATCTTCTTTAAGCTTTGGTAAAGTAACATCTTGGCTATCTTCTTCTGTTGCATAATCATAAAGTTTCATAAATCCATCAAACTTAATATTCGATCCACTTGCTTTTAACTTATAATCACCATTCTTAACTTCAACACTTATTGTATTTAATTCACAAGAAGCCATTTGACTTGCCATAAATCTATTCCAAATTAATGAATATAACTTAAATTGCTCTGGAGTTAAATTTTTCTTTGCAATTTCTGGAGTTATTTCAATTATTGAAGGCCTTATAGCTTCATGAGCATCTTGAATATTTTTCTTTCCTTTGTACACCCTTGGCTTTTCAGGTGTATATTCTTTTCCGAAAGTTTCATTAATAAATTCCAAAGCTCTATTTTGTGCTTCACTTGATATTCTAACAGAGTCTGTTCTCATATAAGTAATAAGACCTACTGTTCCATATCCTTTTACTTCTACACCTTCATATAAAACTTGTGCTATCGACATAGTTCTTTTAGTCATAAAGTTTAATTTTTTTGAAGCTTCTTGTTGCAAAGTACTAGTTGTAAAAGGTGGTAGTGGGTTCTTTACCCTACTTCCATTTTTAACTTTACTTACGACAAATTTATTTTTCTCTAGCTCTTTTATAATTTTTTCACTTTCATTTTCAGTATTAATTTCAATTTTCTTTCCTTTATATTGTGTTAATTTAATAGGAAACTTTTTTCTTTCCTTAGTTGCAATACAATCTACAGACCAGTATTCCTTTGGAATAAAGCTCTTTATTTCCTCTTCCTTATCACAAATTAACTTAAGTGCAGCAGATTGAACTCTTCCAGCACTTAATCCCCACTTTACATTTTTCCATAAAATAGGACTTATTTCATATCCAACTAATCTATCTAATATTCTTCTTGCTTGCTGAGCATCTACTAGATTATTATTTATCTCCCTAGCTTCTTTAATAGCACCTTTAACAGCATTTTTTGTTATTTCATTAAATACTATTCTACATTTTTTATCTTCAGGAATATTTAAAATTTTAGCTAAATGCCAAGAGATAGCCTCTCCTTCACGGTCGGGGTCAGTTGCAAGATAAACCTTATCAGATTTTTTAGCAGCTTTTTTTAATTTAGCTAAAAGTTCTCCCTTCCCTCTAATAGTTATATATTTAGGATCGAAATTCCCCTCAATATCAACACCCAATTTACTTTTTGGCAAATCTCTAACATGACCCATCGAAGCCTCTACTGTATAATTTTTACCAAGATACTTTCCGATAGTCTTAGCCTTTGCAGGTGATTCTACAATTACAAGATTTTGTCCCATATGTCAAACTCCATTTATTTTTTTGGAGTTTACACCCCCTTTAATTTTTATATTGATTTAGCATAATAATTGCCTGGCAGGCAAATAATCTCATTTCTATTTTGCATTTCAAATAATAACTCAAATAGTACCCTTCTGTCAACATTTACAGATTTTATAATATCATCTAAATGCTTTGGTTCACTATTTATTTCCCTTATTAAGAGCTCTTTATAACTATTTTTTGCTAATTTTTCTTTTGCTTTTATATCTATATTTAAGAAATCGTATAAATCCTCTATTTCTGTAAAAGGCTTTGCACCATCTCTTATTAATTTATTACAACCAGAACTATTACCATTAATAACAGGTCCAGGTATGGCCATTATATCTTTACCAGATTCAAGAGCAAAGTTTACAGTAATGAGACTTCCACTTTTATCACTAGCTTCTACTACTATTAGTTTTTCACTAATTCCACTTATAATTCTATTTCTTCTTGGAAAATTAAAAGCTAAAGGTGGTGTCTTAGGTATATACTCAGAAATTATTAATCCACCCTTATTTATTATTTCTAAATATAAATTTTTATTAGATTTAGGATAAATAACATCTATACCACAACCTAAAACCCCTATAGTCTTTCCTTTATAGTCTATTGCATTTTTCTGAGAAATGGAATCAATTCCAGCTGCTAAGCCACTTACTACCGTTATATTATTCTCACTTATTTCTTTAGATATTCTTTTAGCCACTTCAGCACCATAGCTACTACATTTTCTAGCTCCTATTACCGAAACTAAATTTCCCTTTAATAGATCGATATTTCCTTTATAAAATAGACAATAAGGAGGATCATTTATATCTAATAAATTTTTAGGATAATCCTTATGTTTTATAGTAATATATCCTATTTCATTATTAATTAAGTAATGGACTAACTTTTCTATACTAACTTCTGTAATTTCATCAACTTTCCCAATTAAGTCCTTTATATTATTTTTATTTAATCGTATGTTCTTTTCATGTCTATAATATTCAAGAAGTTTTATTTTTTTATCATTAGAAATCTTTAATAGTATAAACCATAACTCATCCTTATTAATCATATTATTTCTCCTTCAATATTCTTTCTATAACCTAAAGCTTCAAATATATGATGATCCTTTATTTCTATAGAATTATCTAGATCAGCAATAGTTCTTGATACTTTTAGTATCTTATCGTATCCTCTTTTAGTTAAATCATATCTTACATAAAACATACCAAGTATATCTTTAGCAGACGAAGAAACTTTAAAAAGTTTATCTATATCTTTTCCCTTTACTTCAGAATTATAATTATATATTGTATCTTTATACCTATTGATTTGAGTTTCCCTAGCTCTTAAAACATTTTCCTTAATTACCTTTGAGCTTAAACTATCTTTTTTCTTATTTAAATCTTCATAGCTTAGTTTTGGAACATAATTTAATAAATCTATTCTATCTAAAAAAGCTCTAGATAATCTATTAATATACTTTTTTCTTTCATATTCACTACAGCTACATTTATTTTCATATCCACCATCTAAATAGTTGCCACAAGGACAAGGATTACAGGCTGCTATAAGCAAAAAATTTGAAGGAAGTGTGTAACTTCCACTTAATCTATTTATATTTATTGATTTTTCTTCAAGAGGTTCTCTAAGCACCTCTATTACATCTCTTTTAAACTCTAGTATTTCATCTAAAAAAAGCACTCCATTATGAGCTAAAGTAATTTCTCCTGCTTTAACTTCTCTTCCTCCACCTAGCAAGGCTGTTCTAGTTATAGTGTGGTGAGGGCTCCTAAAGGGTCTTATTATTCCTTCTTCACCTTTAAATAATCCAGAAGCACTATAAATTTTAGCTATCTCTATTTCTTCATTATAATTAAGGGGTGGCATAATCGAAGGCATAGCCTTCGCTAACATAGTTTTCCCAGCCCCTGGTGAACCAAACAACAATACATTATGATTTCCTGCGGCTGATATTTCCATAGCTCTTTTGGCAGTTTTTTGGCCAATTATATCTGCATAATCTAAATAAAAGTCAATGATTTTACTTTCCTCTTTATTAAAATCATATGGTAATAAGTCTTCATTGTTAATAAAAGAAATTACTTCTACTAGGTTCCTAAAGGGATAAAAATTACCTATATTAAAGGCTCTAATTTCTTTTAAATTATTTATAGGAAAAATAAAATTGTTTTTCTCATTGTCTTTTCCTTCAAATATAATAGGTAATATCCCCTTTATTTCTTTTAAGCATCCAGCTAGGGATAATTCTCCAAAAATTATAAAGTCTTTTAAATCATTATTTGCTATTTGATTTGATTTCATTAGTATCCCAATTGCAATGGGCAAATCTAGTAATGAACCTATTTTTCTTATATCAGCTGGAGCTAAATTTATGGTTATTCT
>JAHAIU010000525.1 GCA_018372555.1 Clostridium sp. | reverse complement strand
AATTTCTTTCTTCTATTAAATGAAGTTGTACTATCTAATGGGGATACTATTACATAAAATAAACCATTTTCTATTTCTTTTTCAGATTTCTTTTTATCAATCTTTATTTTTGCTTTCGGATAATTTTCTCTTAATGGTTTTACAACACTATATAACAAATCAACATATTGTATCATTTAATCTCCCTCAACTTTGCTTTTAATTTTCCTTCAAGTCCAGCCTTAGCTATAGTTAAAGAATCCTGTAGCATATGCTTACCTGGAACATACTCTTTTACAAGCTTTTTACCAATAGCAGCTACATACTTTCCTTTTTCTTGTTTATGTCCATTTTCTACAAAAGGAGCATATTCAAGTGGACTTCCTATCTCAATAGTATGTTTTTTACCTTCAACTTTAACTTCACTATGATTCCAACTTCTTCTTAATGCTCCTGTCTTTACTGGTGTTCTAGCTTGTGTTTCTGCAACACATTCTGTAGCAGATTCCTCTAAAGTTTCATCTATTGCATTATCAATCTTTTGTTGAGTTGCATTAATCTTTTTAATAAATTCTTGAAAACCAAATGTATTACTCATTTTCTTCAACCTCTAGAATGTTAACACCATTAATTTCATTAAGTAATATTTCATAAAATCCATCATCATCCCAAGGGATTTCTTTAATTTCATAAAACTTATTATTATACTTAATAATACAATCTTCAGTTATTTCAGGAATAATATCACAAAACATCCTTCTAGTACACTCTATGTTGTATCCATAATCTTTCTTTGCTTTTTCGGAGTTATAAGGTTGCATATCAACCATTATAGGCTCATCATTAATCTTACTATATCCTTCTCTATCGATACCATGTTTATCCTCATGACTACCATAAGCATATATATTAATTTCTTTGTTATAAAACATTCAATCACATCCTTTAATAAAATGTTTTAATATAAGGTACTGGCAACAATGCTTTAATATCTTCTGTAATCGCAAAAGCTGTATTACCATCTATATAGGTTCTGCTTCTATCTCCTTGTGTTTCAGACTTAATATTCCTGTTAATATTAGCTTTTTGGTACTCATATGCATTACTCACCATTAAAATAACAGCTTCACTAAAGTTTTCTTCAACATAATCAGAATCAATATTGTCATTGTTCAAGTATTGGATTATCATCTTTTCAGCTGTGCTTATATAAATTTTTAATTTAATGTCTTTGGATGTATCCTCTAGCGTAATGCCTAAAAACTCTTTTACTTGATCTAACATTATTTTTTACCTTCACTAGCTTTTTCTTTTTTATCATTTTTCTTATCGCAAACTAATTTAAAACCTTGTGC
>JAHAIU010000524.1 GCA_018372555.1 Clostridium sp. | reverse complement strand
AACCACATCGTGACGAGTTTGTTGCTCAATTTCCAAAATACGATCGATGTCAAAGTCCGCTTTTTCGCGAATCAAAGCCACATCTTCCTTAGGGATTTCCCCCAACTCAGCCCATGCTTCGTCAGCCAAGATTTCCACCTCAAGCCAAGCACGGTATTTATTTTCTTCACTCCAAATGTTCGCCATTTCAGGGCGTGAATAACGGTTAATCATTGTTTCCTCCTTAACTATAATTCAAAAGGTTCTACTTGAATCGTGTTTTCATCAATCTTTATATTAGCGTAATGGTGAAAAACATCTTCTTGGTATACCTTCTCAATTTGTAAAGCAAAAGCATAGCAGTATTTGTTTTTTAGTAAATCAAAGAATTCAATACGTATCGATAATATCTTCGGTATGCCTTGCTCTATGAGATTTATCTCTTCTTTACTAAGCGCACAGTCTAGTGATATATCTAACTCCAAACAACTTTCTTTTTTCACAAGACAAGATTTATAAAAATTTTCATAATTTAAATTACCTGCTATAACATCATCTAACACTATAATATTACTTAGTATCGCATTATTAGAGCTAACATTGGAAATACAGAGTAAAAATCTAGATTGTACATAAACATATTTTGATGACTGTGACAATAAGCTTTCTATCTCACCAGATAACTTATCTTTTCCTGCTTTTAAACTACTTTGAACGCTTTTAAAGTATTCGGTGCTTTTCTCTAATAATGGGATGTTATTTTCTTGAAATTTTTTTAAACTCGTCTCATCTCTAAGTATAATTTGAGATTTTGAAAAATCACCTTTGTTATCAAGATTTTTACTTGAAAACCTTAATATAGGTCTGTAGCTTATTTTTTCATCTCTTCGGGACTGTTCCGATTCAAAATCCAAAGTTAGCTTAATCCCAATAATGGTAACAAAACTACCAACTAAACTACCATAAAAAGATAACCAATCATACCCTTTAGTTAAACCAAAATTCTGGTTAGATAAATCAAGAATCACAGGTAGCAAAATCAATACTCCAAAAATTAAAAAGTACTTTTTATTATTTTTAAACATATAATTATGCCCTTTATATAAGAAAATCTAAAAATTGTATACATTAAATACTAATAAAAATTATTATGTAGATTTTTATTAGATTACAAAATTTACACTATGAAATCCGTATTCAAGAATGAGTCCATCTACCAATCTATTCCTTTCCCAAACTCAACCACACTATCTGGCACATCACTAAACAAAGTCACATGACCCATTTTGCGGTTGTGCTTCGCTTCTAGTTTACCATACATGTGGAGGTGGGCGCTTGGATTTTCTGTGACATAAC
>JAHAIU010000523.1 GCA_018372555.1 Clostridium sp. | reverse complement strand
GGAATACAAACACTGCGTAATCTGCTATTTGCTTAGTAAGTACTGATATTCCATAAATAATAGCAATTCCTATTGTTAATATAAATGTAGTAGTAAGTCCTGCATAATATAGCCCTTCAAATGTTAACATCTTCTTGATTTGCTTCTTAGTCATACCTATACTTTCCATTATAGCAAGCTCTTTTAATCTAACATTTACTCCTGTTATCATTACATTTATAAAGTTAATTACGCCTATTAATATTAGTATAATTGATATACCACTACCAAGTATATTCATTACCATTTGTGAACTATTAAACTCTTCTGTCTTATCGCTCTTAGATTCAAACCATAATCCACGACTTTCACTAATAGTCTTTAATTCCGATTCAATTTGTTCTTCATATTTATCATCAACATCTACATATAATAAATAATTTTCTGCATTGCTATCTAATTCTTCTAAAACAGAATTACTAATATATATTGTTGGTATCCCTAAAGGTGTTGCTAACCCTGATGGTAATAATGATGAATTATCCTTTATTATTTTAACATCAAAGATTTTTGATGAATCATTATTAGAATTTTTTATAGTTAAGTTACCCTTTATATTCTTATAATCATCTCCATAGCTCCATGCATCAGCTATAACAAATTCTCCTCTTTTAAATGCTTCTATATCTATTTTATCTTTTAAATCCTTATTAACCCTTTCTATAAGATCATCATCTATTCCCATAACAGAGGATGATAATACGCTTGGATCTTCCTTAACTAGATTTAAAAATTGGTTTAATTCCTCATCTGATAATCCAAACCTCTTATAACTTTCCTTTAATGATGGCATAAGTATATCTTCGCTCATTTCTAATTGTAGGGTACTTGACTTACTTAAGTTTATTGAATTTACACCCTTCATAGATTTGATTTTATCTATCATATCATCATCTATTTTATCCGCTTGAGCCTCTACATTTTGTATTTCAAAATCATTTTTTACATATCTATTAATATAATTATCTACACTTAAGCTACTCAAAAATGTATTTACACTTAAGAAGGTTATAATCCCCATAAATAATGATAGAAATACTATTATAGCTCTCTTCTTCTCTCTAAAAACATTGTACCACGCCATTTTATATAGCTTTCCACCATTAGTAGACTTTCTGTCTTTCTTTTGCTTTTTAGGCTTACTTCCTGTGTAACGTAAAGCTTCTGTTGGTGAAATACTTCCTGCAATTTTAGCTGGTTTTCTACAACTTAAACTAACTGTTAATAATGAAAATAGTGCTGAACCTATAAATATTATTGGATTAAAAGAAACATCTCCAGGCATTGCACTTGCTTGAGCTCCTGC
>JAHAIU010000522.1 GCA_018372555.1 Clostridium sp. | reverse complement strand
AAAAGTGGTATTTCATTTTCTTTTACATTATTTATTTTATTGTTATAAAAATCAGTAGGAAATAAACTCATTAACTTATCACCTCTAGTACACAATATCTTTTATATTCATTATATTTACTGTCATATTCTATACCATAACAAGCTACGTAGCTGCCTATGTTAAGTTTACTAGGATGTGTAATAGTATTTATAGAATGGCTATGCCCTTCACTTGTACTTGTGCTAATATTTACAGTTTCAGTCCACTCTAGTAAGTATGGATTTATTCTTAGATTTTTAGAATATAAAGATAACTCTTCAATTTGTATTATTAATGGATTTATATTTGTAACTTTACCAATGATAAAAGGATCGTCTTTACTGTTTCGAGCCTGTTCTTCTCTAAATATCTCAAAGAATGTATTTATGCCTTTATTCATTTAAAACACCTCCTAATACCCTTTTGTGTAGGTTCCTTTAGTCCACATATCAGCTAAATGTAGAGCTCTTGTTTTATGACCACTTGTGCTAATCATTGTCATATTCCAAGCTTTTAACCATGCTTCTTTAGCGTCAACTTTTCCATTAATTAAACTCCATAAAATATGGTTTTTATTTTCAAACCAATATGGTCTCCAATAACAATAATCTAGTAATGCATCCAATTTATTTTGAACTAATGATATTTTGGCTTTTAATAATGCTATTGATAAATTTGCTCCATTAAAATTCATTATCTTTATTAACCACTCTTCTGCTTCTGCTTCTGTACAAGAACCTTTTTGTATTGGGTCAAATCCTAGAATACTAGAAACACTACTTGTGCTACCATATCCTATTGTCAAAGTTCCATAACCATCATCATAAACTTTATTTCTAAAACTTTCTTTACTTTTAGTGAATTCAATTAATTTAGAACTTGCATATTTGCTATTTTTATTGCCTACTGCATCAATAGAACTTGCTGTATCTTCAACCACTTCTGGCAAGACTCTTCTTACTGCATATGTTGTTTTTCTGCTATAGTCATGTACCATAACATTAGTTCCAGTTTTCATAGCTTCTATACATTGACCATTTCCAATATAAACAACAACATGATCAGCATGTGGAAATACTAAATCTCCTGGTTCCCATTCATTCATATTACTTTCATCAACTTTAGTTCCTTGTTTTACTTGGTCATATGTAGTTCTATTAATATGAAATCCTATCTCACTTTCAAATTGGTTATAACAATATTGAACTAACCCAGAGCAGTCAAAACTATCTGGACCACTAGCACCGTAAACATATGGTTTTCCTATTTGTTGCTTTAATAATAAATAGATTTTATTCCATAAATCACTATCAATACCACCACTAGAG
>JAHAIU010000521.1 GCA_018372555.1 Clostridium sp. | reverse complement strand
AAAAGCTTTCTGGTATGACAGGTACTGCTTTAACTGAAGAAAATGAATTTAGAGAAATTTATGCATTAGACGTTATAGTTGTACCAACAAATAGAGATATAGCTAGAATAGATCAGAGTGATTTAATCTACAAAAATACTAAGGGAAAATATAATGCTATTATTGAAGATATAATAGAATGTAATAAAAAAGGTCAACCGGTGTTAGTTGGTACTGTAAGTATTGAAAAATCAGAATACTTATCTGCACTTCTTAAGAAGAGGGGAATTAAGCATCAAGTATTAAATGCTAAATACCATGAACAAGAAGCAGAAATCATATCTCATGCTGGTGAGTTAGGTAGTGTTACAATTGCTACTAATATGGCTGGTAGAGGTACAGATATTAAGCTTGGTGAAGGTGTTAAAGAAGCAGGTGGTCTTAAGATAATAGGTACTGAAAGACATGAATCAAGAAGAATAGATAACCAATTAAGAGGTAGATCTGGTCGTCAAGGTGATGCAGGTGAATCAGTATTCTATATATCATTAGAAGATGACTTAATGAGAATTTTCGGATCTGAAAAAATTCAAGGCTTAATGGATAAGCTAGGATTAGAAGAAGATGAAGCTATAGATCATAAAATGGTAAGTAAAGCTATTGAAAATGCTCAAAAGAAGGTTGAAGGAAATAACTTTGATATCAGAAAGAACCTTATTGGTTATGATGATGTTATGAATATGCAAAGAGAAGTTATATACAAACAAAGATCTGAAGTACTTGAAGGTAAGGACTTAAGAGAGCAAATTCAAGGTATGATTAAGGAATTAGTTTCAGATGCTGTTAAGGGACATTTAGAAAATGTTAATGAAAATTTTGAAGCTGAAATTGAAAAATTACTTAGATACTTAGAAGATATTTGTCTTCCTCATAATTCATTAAAGGTAGAAGAATTAATAGATTTATCAAATGATCAAATAATTGATAAAATAATAGATATACTAAATACTGCATACCATGCAAAAGAAGAAGAGTTTGGTGAAGAACATTTTAGAGAAGTAGAAAGAGTAATACTTCTTAGAGTAGTTGACCAAAAATGGATGGATCATATAGATAATATGGATCATTTAAAGCAAGGTATAGGACTTAGAGCTTATAAACAAATGGATCCAATTCAAGCTTACCAAATGGAAGGTAGTGCTATGTTTGAGGAAATGATAGAAGGAATTAAGATAGATACACTTAAGTTCTTATTCCATATCCAAATTCAAAAGCCAGTTGAAAGAGAAAGAGTAGCTGAAGAAACTTCTGCTAGTCATGGTGGAGATGAAGGAGAAGCTAAAAATCAAACAGTTAGAAATGAACCTAAA
>JAHAIU010000520.1 GCA_018372555.1 Clostridium sp. | reverse complement strand
TGACCATAAAGCTGGATTATTTACCACTGCAGTTTGAGCAAAGTCAGCACTACCATTTGCAGCTATATTTTTAGCTTCTTCAACTGGTGTACTTACAGCTTCTTCATTATTATTAACAACAGTAGTTTTAAGCTTAACATCTGCAGCATTATCTGATTCATTTTCTATAACTGTATCAACTACTACATCAACATTTCCACCTTGTTGTGCTTCGATTTCTGGTGTAGTAACAGTTGTTCCTAAATGTGAAACATGGATAGAATCTGTTACTGTTAATGTAACATCTCTATATATTCCACTTCCTGAATACCATCTACTGCTTGGAGTTGGATTTTTAACCTTAACTGCTATTATATTTTCAGTTTCTCCATCACATATAAGTTCATCTGTAATATCAAAGGCAAAGGCAGTATATCCGTAGTTATGCTCCCCTACTAATTTTCCATTTACATAAACTTCTGAATTCATATAAACGCCATCAAAGTTTATAGTAAATTCCTTATCTTTATACTTTTCTGGTACAACAAAATGTTTACGATACCATCCAGTACCTCCTAATAAAAACCCACTTTCTGCTTCCCCCTGAACTGTGAAATCACCCTCAATACTCCAGTCATGCGGTAAGCTTAAAGAAGCCCAAGATGAATCGTTAAAATCTACAGATTCAGCAGAAGCTTGGTCACCCTTGTAGAAACGCCAATCTTGATTGAATAAAGTTGATCTTTCTCCATCTTTAATGAAGCCTACATAAACTGTTTCTGCTTCCTGAGTTTGTCTAGTTTGTGCTTTTACAGTTGTTGGCACTAAACTAGTCATTACCGACATACCCACCAATAAAGCACAAACTCTTTTTTGAAATCCTCTCATTCTAATCCCCCTATTATAATATAATTTTGTTAGTTTATTTGAACAATATTATTACTCCTAAATAGTTTTAATTGAAAAACTATTTAGTCCATATTATTGAACAAAGCAATTGTAATAACCCTAACTATATGCTAGCCATATTCTAAAAAATAGGTATCAACAAGATATGTAATCCATTACTCTTAAAGTTTTACTATCTTGTAAATTTTATACTCATCACCACCTAATTAATGCTATAGAAATTTATATATATAAATTATATCATCAATAATGAATTGTTTGTAATATTTTTCCAAACACCATATAAATTTATAGATTTACTTAATAATTTTTATATATTTAATTTGTAAATAATAAGGTCCCATGGAATTCCCCATAGGACCCTAAATATTTCAAATTACTTTCTTCTTCTTAAAACTGATCCAGCGCCAAGAAGTAATGTTGCAATTCCTACTAATGCAAATGTTGAAGTACCACCTGTTT
>JAHAIU010000519.1 GCA_018372555.1 Clostridium sp. | reverse complement strand
TACTGTTACTGAAGCTATATCAAAACATCTTCCAATTTTAATTCCATTTGCCATTCCTGGACAAGAAACTCAAAATGTCGAATTTTTAACTTCTAATGGATATGGGATATATGTAGATAACCTTTTAGAAATAAATTTAATTATTAATGATTTGATTTCAAATAGAGATAAACTTAAAACCATGGAAAAAAATTTATATAACTTATCATCAAAGTATTCAAAAGATAAAATTGTAGATATAGCTAATAAATTAATTTCTAACAGGTAGGAATTGATTGAAATGTATAGATAATAAAAAAGTATGAAATTTTATATTTCTTAAACTCAATCTTAGAGTTGTAAATATAATATTCCATACTTTTATTTTTTATTGAGACTGTTGCACAATAGCCCCATTTAAACTTTAAAACGAATACTAATTGATATAATTCTTTAGGAATTTCCAAAATTATTATCTTTTCATTTTACATTGTATGATAGCACTTTATTGTTCTATCTTTTTTCTATTTCACTTTTACTAAATGCACTAACGAATTCTTTATTGTTTTTAGTTCTAGATAACATGTTAATTAACTTTTCAGTTACATTTTCAACATTTCCATCCCTATACATAACTCTTCTTATTGAATAAGCTACTTCTTTTTCTTCCTCAGATAAAATTAAATCTTCTTTTCTTGTTCCAGACTTATAAATATCTATAGCTGGGAAGATTCTTCTCTCTTGAAGCTTTCTATCTAAGTGAACTTCCATATTTCCAGTTCCCTTAAATTCTTCAAATATCATATCATCCATTCTAGAACCTGTATCTACTAAAGCTGTAGCTAATATAGTTAAACTACCACCTTCTTCAACATTTCTTGCTGCTCCAAAGAATTTTTTAGGCATTATTAGGGCACCTGGATCTAGCCCCCCTGATAATGTTCTACCTGTAGGAGTTATAGTAAGATTGTAAGCTCTAGAAAGTCTTGTTAAACTATCTAATAAAATAACTACATCCTTACCTTGCTCTACCATTCTCTTAGCTCTTTCAAGTACCATTTGTGAAACTTTAGCATGATTTTGAGGTTCTTCATCAAAGGTTGAGTAAATTACATCACCGTTAATAGATCTCTTCATATCTGTAACTTCTTCTGGTCTTTCATCTATTAATAAAACTATTAACTTAACATCAGGATAGTTTCTAGAAATATTTTGAGCTACTTTTTTAAGTAAAGTAGTTTTCCCTGCTTTAGGAGGTGCTACAATTATCCCTCTTTGTCCTTTTCCTATAGGACAAATTATATCCATTAATCTTGAAGATAAATCTTTTTCATTGCTAGTTTCTAAATGTAATCTTTCTTCTGGATAAATAGGAGTTAAAGTC
>JAHAIU010000518.1 GCA_018372555.1 Clostridium sp. | reverse complement strand
CCCCAGATCCTTTAAATTGATTTCCAAATAAATGACCACCATCATCCGTTGGTAATCTGTCTTTCCCACCAACTTTTCTTTGTGCATAAGGATTTCTTTTCCCTTTTCCAATAGCTAAATTATCTGTATGAGCATGTACAATATTACCACTAGCATCTGTCTCATATGTATAGCCATTTGAATCAGTATATTAAATCTCAGGTTTCAATTCTTTTCTGCCATTTTTTCCTTTAGTAAATTGTTCTCCATAATTGACTTTAGTTTTCCCCCCACCACCTTTATCATCATCAATTAAGTCTTCATTAAGCGATTTGTCCCTTGCACCACTGTTAGAATTACTCATATTATAAATAGAGCCACCTGCAATAGCTATAGACGCTGCTTCTTTAACTCCTACAATGGCCTCGCCTGAATATGATAACACAGGAACAACCATATTAGTGTTTGCTACTTTGCATATTTCCTATTGAAATTCCACCCATTCCTTTTGGGGATATATTTCCAGTGGATTTTATGCCATTAGCGATTGTTGCCACATTTAGAACATATTCTCCATACTCATATGCATTCTTATAAGGTGCTAAATCTTTAAAGAATTGATGTACATAATTTGATGCATTGTTTAACATCTGACTAGTTTGATCAGCTGATATTTGATAACTAGTATTATTATGTGTAAAAGGAAGATATTTTGATGCTTCATTCAATAAGCTCACTGTTCCCAAAAAAGTTTGAGCTGTCCAATCTGCTGCTGAACAAAGTTCTGTCTTCACCATATCGGTAGCACCAGTCACCGCTCCACGAAATCCCGACTTAACAATCTCTAAATAATCAACTTCTTTATTAGCTGACTTTTGAGAATCAATACTATTCTTTGCTCCATTATAAGCTCCTACAGCTGCACTCGCTGCTATTGCTCCTAATGCTATTACAGCTACTGTTGCTCCAAATATAAATACTGATGCAACTGCTGCAAGCGCAAGTTTTCCCCAGCTGAATCCCTTTTTCTTTTGGTTTTTCAGGTTCAGGCTTCTTACCTGCCTCTGCCTCATCATCAGAATCTGCACTTAAATTTAGTTTCTTGGGACTTGTTATTGTTATTCCTACATTATCATCAATACTTATGCTTATTGGTGATTTACTTCCACCCTTTATGTTTATCGCACTTGGTGTCATCTCAACTTCGCTGCCATGCTCTGTTCCAAAATATCTTTTAGTTGTATCTGCTGTCTTCTCACAGCTACTTCCATTATTTCTTACACATCCTGATACTAATGGTTCATTACATGTTTCATCTGAAAAATATAACTTTGCACTTGTTCCAACTATAGGCATACTATACATAGTATTTCCTGTTGGTGGTGCA
>JAHAIU010000002.1 GCA_018372555.1 Clostridium sp. | reverse complement strand
TTTATAAATGGAAT
Organism: Clostridium sp.; assembly: GCA_018372555.1. Lineage (GTDB taxonomy): Bacteria > Bacillota > Clostridia > Clostridiales > Clostridiaceae > Clostridium. Next base: position 78,495 of record JAHAIU010000002.1, on the reverse strand, counting down.
CAAATTAGCTGGAATAGATATGAACAGAAAAATGTTATCTGAAATAGCTATAAATGATCCTAAGGCATTTGCTGATTTAGTAGAAGTTGCAAAAACTCAATTAAACAAGTAATCTACAGCGACCTTTTGGTCGCATTTTTTATAGTTTAATGTAAATAAATAAAGGTATAGTGGTGTATAATAATTAGAAAGAGTAAAGAGTTTTCTCTATCTAGAGGTGAAAATATGCAGTATGGGTTTAAAAATAAATTTAAGTTAAATGGAGTTCAAATATTAGCACTAGGATTTTTAATAGCGATATTTATAGGTGCTATATTGCTATCCCTTCCAATTTCATCAAGTAGTGGTGAATCTACTAATTTCTTAGATTCATTATTTACTTCTACGTCAGCTGTATGTGTAACTGGGTTAGTAACTTTAGATACAAGTAGCCATTGGAGTACTTTTGGTCAAACTGTGATTATGACATTAATAGAAATTGGTGGACTTGGATTTATGTCTTTTGCAGTATTAATTTCTCTTATTTTAGGAAAGAAAATTACATTAAGAGAGAGATTAGTAATGCAGGAAGCTATGAATACATATTCTATTCAAGGGTTGGTTAAGATGGTTAGATATGTACTAATATTTACTGTATCAGTTCAATTTTTTGGAGCATTATTACTATCCACTCAATTTATTCCTGAATATGGAATAGGTAAGGGCATTTTTTATAGTATTTTCCACTCGATTTCATCATTTTGTAATGCAGGATTTGATTTATTTGGAACAAGCCTTATGGGATATTCAAGCAATGCTGTTGTAATACTAGTTATAAGTGCATTAATAATTATTGGTGGACTTGGGTTTACAGTATTATTAGAGATATATGAATTTAAAGGAATTAAGAAATTATCTCTTCATTCAAAGCTTGTAATTATTACTTCATTAATTCTTATTGTAGGTGGTACTGTATTAATGTTCTTATTTGAATTAAATAATAAATCTACCTTTGGGAATATGAATATGCAAGATAAGTTATTAAATTCATTTTTTGCTTCAGTAAGTCCAAGAACAGCAGGATTTAATAGTGTTGTTACTACTGATATGACTATGGCTAGTAAATTTTTAACTATAATACTTATGATTATAGGTGGTTCACCAGGATCAACAGCAGGTGGGTTAAAGACAGTTACTTGCGGAATCTTATTTTTAACTGTGTTATCTGTAATAAGAGGAAGAGAAGATACAGAAGTCTTTGGTAGAAGGTTTACTAAAGAAGTTGTATACAAAGCTTTTACAATAGTATTTATTGCCTTAGCACTAGTTATTGGAGTAACTATGGTTTTATCTTATACAGAAGTTGGAGCAAGTTTTATAGACTTACTTTATGAGGCAACTTCAGCACTAGGAACAGTTGGATTAACATTAGGACTTACTCCTAAATTAAGTTCAATAGGTAAGGTGTTAATTATGATAATGATGTACTTAGGAAGAGTTGGTCCCCTAACAGTAATGTTAGCTTTAACTAGAAAGAAAAAGAAATCTGGATATAAATATCCAGAAGGAAAAATATTAATAGGGTAGGAGGCTTACAATATGGCTAGTAAACAGTTTGTAATTATAGGGCTTGGAAGATTTGGTTCTTCAATAGCTAAAACTTTATATTCATTAGGTAATGATGTATTGGCTATAGATAGAGATGAGGATATTGTTCAAGAAATAGCTGATAGTGTTACTCATGCAGTTCAATTAGATGCAACAGATGAAAATGCCTTAAGATCACTAGGTATCAGAAACTTTGATGTAGCAGTAGTTACTATAGGTGATAATATTCAATCAAGTATTATGGCTACATTATTAGTAAAAGAATTAGGTGTTAAATATATAATTGCTAAAGGTCATAGTGACTTACATGCTAAGGTATTAAATAAGATTGGTGCAGATAGGGTTATACTTCCAGAAAAAGATATGGGAGTTAGAGTAGCACATAACTTAGTTTCATCAAATATCTTAGATTATATAGAACTATCTGAAGACTATAGTGTAATGGAAATACAAGTATTAGAAGAATGGTCTGGAAAGACATTAAGTGAGCTTAGACTTAGAAGTAAGTATGGAATAAATGTTATGGCAATTAAAAGAGGAGATGAAGTTAATTTATCTCCATCAGCCGATGATATAATAGAAAATAATGATGTTATAGTTGCCATTGGCTCAGCAGAAGACTTAAGTAGATTAGAAGAAATGATAGTTAAATCAAATTAATGAGGTGGAAATTTTGATTTATATTGAAAGTAAGGATAATAATTTATTTAAGTATGTAAAAAAACTTAAAGAAAGAAGATTTAGAGATAAAGAAGGATTATTTATTTTAGAAGGATTAAGATTAGTTAAGGAAGCTATAAAAGCAAATATGGAAATAAAAAATATTTTTATTTCTAAGAGCTATGAAGATAAATTAGTATCAGAATTTAATAGTACCCTTTTAGATAATACTATTATTTTAAATAATAATTTATTTTCACAATTAGCTTCAACAGAAAATCCTCAGGGTGTTATTGCTGTTGTAAATAAGATAAATAATAATAAAGATGAAATTGGAGATTTCTATTTAATATGTGATAAGGTTCAAGATCCAGGAAATCTCGGCACAATTATAAGAACTGCCCATGCAGCAGGGGTTAACGGAATAATACTTACTAAAGGTACAGTTGATATTTATAATGATAAAACTATAAGATCAACTATGGGATCTATTTTTTATATACCTATTATATATGAAGATAATGATTTTACCTTTATTAAGAAGCTAAAATCAGAAGGTTTTTCATTAATTACGACTTCTCTTCAAGAGTCTAAAAATTTCTTCGAAGAAAATCTTAGGGGAAAAGTTATTTTAGCAGTAGGTAATGAAGGAAATGGAATTAGTGATGAATTATTCGATTTAGCTGATAAAAAGGTTAAAATTCCAATGCCAGGTAATGCAGAATCTTTAAATGTTGCTATAGCAGCTTCCATAATCTTATTTGAAAAGGTTAGACAAGGAAGCTGTGGAGAAATGGAAAATTAATAATTAAGAATGAAGAATTGATGATAAAACTTCTCCAGAGTTTTTGAAAAGTAAGTTTTTTAAACTCATTTATGAGTTTTCCCTTAGTTTCTCATTTTTCATTCTTAAATTTTAATTTCTAATAAATCTGTTTCTGAAATATATACTTTTAAATTGTATTATTACTTGATTATTAATTAATAATATGTATAATTTAATTAAAAGTAAACTTTATTATAACTTATATATTGAAATTAATTAAGTTTATTTGTATAATTAATTGTAAATTGAATAACTAAAGACTGTGAATGAGAAAGTAGATATAAAGGACTTTTCAGGGAGAAATAGCCATAGACTGAAAGCTGTTTTATAGAAATTTATATTGAAGTTCCCTCAGGAGTCCTAGAAGTGAAATTATAGTAGTTTCTAGCGGTATTACCGTTATTTAAATTAAGATTGGATTATGTAATATAATCAATTAGGGTGGTAACGCGGTACTTCGTCCCTTTGTAGGGGGACGGAGTTTTTTTATTTTATAGGGAATTATATTATTAAATCACTTATAGATAACTTATATTTTTTATAAAGTTAAAGATTTAACCTATGGAATAAAATATTTATCACAAGAAATGGTGCTCTCGCACAAACAGCTCATGAATTTGTATATAAGTTGTAATAAGGTTTTTACATTTTATTAATTAGTTCATATAAAAACCTTCAGTTAAGTAAATACAGAATCAACTTATATAAAAATTAAAAGATATATAAGCTTTCAATTAATGAAATTTACACTTTTAATTATTTTTCACGTTAAATAATATAGACACTTAAAATGTAGGTTAATTATTGAAACATATATATTATTAAAAAGGAGGAAGAAATATGCAAGAAAAGCTAAATTCTATTAAAGAAAATGCATTTAATGAATTAACAAATGCTAATAATAGTGCAAAGTTAGAAGAAATTAGAGTAAAGTATTTAGGAAAAAAAGGTGAATTAACTACTATCCTAAGAAGTATGGGAGGTCTATCTAAAGAAGAAAGACCTATAGTAGGTAAGCTTGTTAATGAAGTTAAAAGCGAAGTAGAAGCAAGAATTGAAGAAATTGCTTTATCAATAAAAGAGAAGGAAAAAAATGAAAAGTTAGCTTCAGAAGTTATAGATATTTCTATGCCAGGTAAAAAGAATATAGTAGGTAAGAGACATCCTCTTGATTTAACTTTAGAAAGTATGAAGGATATATTTATTTCTATGGGATTCACTGTAGAAGAAGGACCAGAAGTAGAATTAGATTATTATAACTTTGAAGCTTTAAATATACCTAAAAACCATCCTGCAAGAAGTGAGCAAGATACTTTTTATATAAATGATAACTTAGTATTAAGAACTCAAACTTCTCCAGTACAAATTAGAGTTATGGAAAATCAAGCTCCTCCTATAAAGATGATAGGACCTGGAAAGGTTTATAGATCAGATGCAGTAGATGCAACTCACTCACCTATATTCTATCAAATGGAAGGGCTAGTTATAGATAAAGGAGTTACTTTTGCAGACCTTAAAGGGACTTTAGAATTATTTGCAAAGAAAATGTTTGGAGACAAGGTTAAAACTAAGTTTAGACCACATCACTTCCCATTTACTGAACCTTCAGCTGAAATGGATGCAACTTGCTTCGTTTGTGAAGGCAAAGGATGTAAAGTATGTAAGGGAAGCGGTTGGATCGAACTTTTAGGTTGTGGTATGGTTCATCCTCAAGTTTTAAGAAATTGTGGTATCGATCCAGAAGTATATAGTGGATTTGCTTTTGGTTTTGGTGTAGACAGAATGGTTATGCTTAAATATGGAATAGATGATATCAGATTATTATATGAAAGTGATATGAGATTCCTAAATCAATTTTAATTAAGAGGAGGAAAAAGATATGAAAGTACCATTTAATTGGCTTAAAGATTATGTTGATATAAATATAGATGCAAAAGACCTTGGAGATAGATTAACTTTATCTGGTTCTGCATTAGAAGAAGTTATTACTCAAGGTGATGTAATTAAAAATGTAGTAACAGGAAAGATAGTTGAAATAACAGCTCACCCTGATGCTGATAAACTTAAGGTTTGTCAAGTGAATATTGGAGCAGAAGAAAATATTCAAATAGTAACTGCAGCAACTAATATGAAAGAGCAAGATGTAGTACCTGTAGCTCTTCATAAATCAATATTAGCTGATGGTAGTGAAATAAAGAAAGGTAAGCTTAGAGGAGTAGTTTCTAACGGTATGTTCTGTTCTGAAGAAGAACTTGGAATTGCTGGTGATGAACCAGTTCATGGATTAATGATACTTCCTACAGATGCACCTTTAGGAATGGATATTAAGAAATATTTAAATTTAAATAAATCTATTTTAGACTTTGATATTACATCTAATAGACCTGATTGCTTAAGTATGGTAGGTATGGCTAGAGAAACAGCAGCAACACTTGGAACTACTTATAAAATGCCAAACTTTAATTATGAAGTAAAGTGCAATGAAAATATTAATGATGTATTAAAAGTTGAAATTAAGGACTCTTTATGTAGAAGATATATGGCAAGAGGAGTTAAAAATGTTAAAGTTATGCCTTCACCAAGCTGGATGCAAGAAAGACTATTAGAAGCTGGGGTTAGACCTATTAATAATATAGTTGATATAACTAATTTTGTAATGCTTGAAATAGGTGAGCCAATGCATGCCTTTGATGCAAGAGAAATAAAGAGTGGTAAAATAGTAGTAGATAGAGCTAAGGATGAAGAAAAATTCGTTACTTTAGATGGCATAGAAAGAACTTTAGATTCAAACTTCTTATGTATAAAAGATAATGAAACATCTATAGGATTAGCTGGAATTATGGGAGGATTAAACTCAGAAATTCAAGATGATACTACAGCAGTTATATTTGAAGCTGCAAATTTTGATGGAACTAATATTAGAGTAAATTCTAAGAAGCTTAACTTAAGAAGTGAAAGTTCATCAAGATTTGAAAAAGACATAGATCCAAATCTTGCAGAATTAGCTATAAATAGAGCTTGTGCTTTAGTATGTGAGCTTGGCTGTGGTGAAGTTATGGAAGGAACTATAGATATATATAATTCTAAAAAAGAAGAGGGAAATATAACTGTAGATTCGAATTGGATTAACAAATTCTTAGGAACTGATATAGCTAAAGAAGATATGAAAAAATATCTTGATTCTTTAGAATTAAAAACTGAAATTAATGGCGATAATTTAGATATTAAAATACCTACTTTCAGAGTAGATATTGCTATTAAGGAAGATATAGCTGAAGAAGTTGCAAGAATTTATGGATATGATAAAATACCAACAACAATATATAGTGCTTCTACAGGTAGAGAACCTAAGTATAAAAATGAAGTTTTAAGAGATTTAATGGTTAGTACTATGGTATCTAGTGGATTAAATCAATCAATAAGCTATTCATTTGTATCACCAAAGGTATTTGATAAAATCAATGTTCCAGAAGATAGTGAATTAAGAAATGTTATTAAAATAAAAAATCCTTTAGGTGAAGACTATTCAGTTATGAGAACTACTACTATTCATTCAATGATGGAGTGTTTAGGAAGAAACTACTCAAGAAACAATGAATATGCAAGATTATTTGAAATAGGAAAGGTATATATTCCTAAAGAAGATGAGACAGCTGTTCCTACTGAGAATAATATCTTAACTATAGGTATGTATGGTAACTGCGATTACCTAGATTTAAAGGGAGTAGTAGAAAATGCTCTAGAAGCTTTAGGTTTAAGTAGAGTTATGTTTGCTCGTGAAAGCGATAATCCATCATACCATCCAGGAAAAACTGCAGCTATTATGATAGGTAATAAAAAGGCTGGAGTTTTAGGAGAAGTACACCCTGATGTTTCTGAAAACTATGGTGTAGAAACAGGATGTTATTTAGCAGAACTTAACTTAGATATGTTATTTGAATATTCTAAGACTAATAAGAAGTATAAAGCATTACCTAAGTTCCCAGCAGTAACTAGAGATATTGCATTACTTGTTGATGATGAAGTATTAGTTCAAGAAATAGAAGAAACTATTAAAAGAGCAGGTAGCGCTTTAGTTGAGAAAGTTCAATTATTTGATATTTATAAAGGCGCTCAAATACCAGAAGGTAAGAAGAGTATTGCTTATGCAATAGCATATAGAGATGAAAAGAAAACTCTTACAGATAATGATGTAAATAAAGTTCACGATAAGATTTTAAGAAGTCTTGAACACAAACTAGGAGCAACATTAAGATAATTAAAAATGAAGAATTAAGGAAGTAATTCTTTTAGAATTACAAAAGTATAAAGTTAAAACTCAATATGGAGTTTTTTCTTAATGTTATATTCTCTGGAATCATAATTTATCTTATGGAGATAGTATCGATTTTATGTTGCTTAGCAGGTTTTGAAATAGCTTATGCTATAGGAAAAAATGAAATATAGTTAATTTAAAGATGGAGACTTATAAATATTTATTGTTTAAGATAATTATTTATAAATCCCATCTTTTTCTTTTATAGAGATAGCAATTTATATACATTCTGAAGTGTTTTTATGTTAAAATTAAGTTAGGATAATATTATGTTAATGAGGTGTGTTATGAGTGTAGTAACTATTAATATAAATGGTATGGATTATAATTTAAGAGGTAGAGAATCAGAGGAGTATTTATTAGAGGTTGCAAGGTATGTAGATGAAAAAGTAAAGGATATTATGACGAAGAATAGAAAGCTTAGCTCAACTGCAGGTGCAACTTTAGTAGCTATTAATATAGCAGACGAGCTATATAAGGCAGATATTGAAATAGAAAACTTAATAAAGAAAAATACATCCTTAGAGGAGAGAAATGCAACTTTAAAGGAAAGAATAAATGAAGTTAGGGAAGAATATGAAAATAATGATGAGTTATCTAAGATGGTAGAAGTATTAAAATCAGAAAATTTAACTCTTAGAGAAGAACTTAAAAATTATTTTAGTGAAGTAGAAAATTTAAAAAAGGTGAATGAAATTTTAAAAAAGAAAGACGAAGATTATAGCAATAAGTTTAATAAGTTAAATGAGGAATGTAAATTACTTGAAGAATCATATAAGAAATGCAAAGAAGAAAATGAGGCAGTAAAAGTAAGTAATAAAGAAACTAAATTCCAACTTCAAAATTATAGATATAAGGTTCTAGATTTAGAAAAGAAATTAATAGATTCTCAAGTGAATTTAGTAACTGAAAAAAGAAAGGGTAATGCCTTACTAAAATAGAGATTAGAAGAAATACATTAATTGTAGAGAAATAAACAAAAGTTTAGGAGAAGTATTTATGGAAAAGATAGAAATTTTAGCTCCAGCTGGGAGCATGGAAAGTCTAATAGCTTCAATTAATAAAGGAGCAGATGCAGTTTATTTAGGAGGAAGTAAGTTCTCTGCTAGAGCCTATGCATCAAACTTTGATAATGATAATATGATTAAGGCTATTGATTATGCCCATAGCTATGGTGTTAAGGTTTATGTAACATTAAATACTATATTAAAGGAAAATGAAATTGAAGAAGCAGTTAGATATGTTGGATTCTTATATGAGGTAGGAGCAGATGCAATAATTCTTCAAGATTTAGGATTATTTAAAAGAGTAAGAGAAGACTATCCTGATTTTGAAATTCATGCATCTACTCAAATGACTATTCATAATGGAGAAGGAGCATTATTCTTTAAAGAAAAAGGATTCCATAGAATAGTATTATCTAGAGAGCTTTCACTTGAAGAAATAAAGTATATATCAAAAGACTTAGGTATAGAAACAGAGATATTTGTTCATGGAGCCTTATGTATTTCATATTCAGGTCAATGTCTTATGAGTTCTATGATAGGTGGTAGAAGTGGAAATAGAGGTAGATGTGCTCAACCTTGTAGAATGGAATATACATTAAAGGGAAATAATTCTGGTGAGAAAAAGGCATATCTTTTAAGTCCTAAGGATACTTGTACTATTGAGAATATAAAAGATATTATAGACTCTGGTACTTATTCATTAAAAATTGAAGGTAGAATGAAAAGACCTGAATATGTAGCTGGTGTAGTAGATAATTATAAAAAAGCAGTGGAAAAGGAAATTTACAAAACTGATTATAATGTAAGTTCTGGTAAAAGGGAATTATTACAATTATTTAATAGAGGTGGATTTTCAACAGCTTATCTAAAAAAGAATTTAGGTAAGGATATGATGAGTTTTAATCATCCAAGAAATACAGGAGTACCATTAGGGAATATTTTAAAAGATGGAGAGATAATCTTAAAAGAAGATATTGCATTAGGCGATGGATATAGAGTTAAGGATACTGGCTTTACAATTAATAAGATTTTATTAAAAGGCAAAGAGGTTAAGGAAGCAAAAAGAGGAGATAAGGTAAAAATATTTCCTGCTAATTACAAGGTATCAGATGAGATATTTAAGTCCTTAGATAAGAAGCTATTTTCATCTCTTGAGGATTCTTTAAAAGCTTATAATAAAAAAATATTAGTTAATGCTAAAGTTAAATTTAAGGTGGGAGAAGCTTTAGAATTACATATAAATTATAATGATAATGATTATGTATTTAAAGGTGAAATAGTTGAAAAGGCTGAAAAGAAGCCACTTACAAAGGACAGAGTAATAGAAGGTCTTTTAAAATCACAAGATTTAGCTTTTAAAATTAATGAGGTTGAATTTATTGATTTTGAAGATGGATTTATTAGAATTAGTGATTTAAATAACTTAAGAAGAGAAGCTTTAGAAGGTCTGCAAAAATCTATAACAAAATCTTATAGAAGAAAAAGACCTAATAAAAATAAAATAGAATCACAAGATATTAAAAGTAAAGGTAATATAGATATGTTATATCAATGTATTACTAAAGAACAATTAAAAGCATTAATAGAGGAAGATATAAATAATATAGCAGTTGATATTTTTAGTAGAGATAGAGATGCTGTTAAAATGCAAGATTTAATAGATGAAGCAAGTAAAAATAATAATATAAACTTTTATTTAAAACTGCCTAATATAATAAAAAGTGAATATGATAAAGTTATCAATATTGTTGAAAAATTAAAAGGTAGTATTAAAGGGTTAATTACTGTTAATGCAGGTATTATAAGAAGATATCAAAAAGAATTATTTATTATTGGTGATTACAAATTAAATATTATTAATTCAGAAGCTCTTAAGTTTTATCAAAGGGAAATTGATATTCCAACCTTAAGTTTAGAGCTTAATAGAAAGGAAATTAAGGCTTTACTTAAAGGAAATAAAAGCAATGTCCAAGGATTAATTTATGGAAAAACAGAATTAATGATAAGTGAATATTGTCCAATAGGCAGTACCTTTGGAGAAAAATCTTCTAATAAGGATTGTAATTTAGCTTGTACTAGGGATAGCTTTACTTTAGTAGATAGAATGAAGGAAAAATTCAGAGTTATGACTGATATTTTCTGTAGAAGTTATATTATAAATCCATATCCATTAAATCTTATAGATGAAATAGATGATTTAAAAAGCTTTGGAGTAAATTCATTTAGAGTAGAATTTAGAGATGAAAGCTACTTAGAAGTTAAAAAAGTAATAAAGATGATTAATAAAGAAATAGAAATAAATAATAGTGAATATACTAAAGGGCATTATAGAAGAGGGATAGAGTAAAGGAGACAAGATGGAAGATAGAAGTTTTAGAGTATTAGAGTTTAATAAAATAATAGAAAAAGTTAGCGAATATGCAATTACTAGTAGTGCGAAGGAACTTGTATTTGCTTTAACGCCATATGATACTATTTTTGAAGTAGAAAAGAAGTTAAAAGAAACTGAAGAAGCTTTAGATTTATTAATTACTAAAAGTAATCCACCTTTTGAGGGTTTCTTTGATGTAAAGGAAGGTATTGAAAGAGCTAAAAAAGGTGGTATGCTTTCAATAAGTCAAATACTTAGAGTGGGTGGAATGCTTAAGGCTTCAAGAAGGTTTAAAGATTATATAAATAGAAGAGATGATGAAAAGCCTCATGAATTATTAGAGGATTTAATAGATATTCTTGTACCTTTAAAGAAACTTGAAGAAACTATTGAAATATCAATAGTTTCTGAAGAGGAAATAAGTGATAGAGCTAGCTCTATATTAAGTTCAATTAGAAGGAATTTAAAAGAAAAGAACTCTTCTGTAAGGGATAAGATTAATTCTATAGTTAGATCAAATTCAAAATATCTTCAAGACTCATTATATACAATGAGAGGTGACAGATATGTATTGCCTGTAAAAGCAGAATACAAAGGTCAAGTTCCTGGTCTTGTTCATGATCAAAGCTCAACAGGAGCAACCTTATTTATAGAGCCTATGAGCCTTGTTAACTTAAATAATGAAATTAAAGAATTAAAGCTTAAGGAAAAGGCTGAAATTGAAAGAATATTAATGGAATTATCCAATAAGGTATATGATGAAATAGAAATTATTGAAAGTAACTATAAGATATTAACAGAACTAGATTTTATATTTGCTAAAGCTAAGTATAGTTCAAGTATAAATGGAATATGTCCGACTGTTAGTGATGATAGAAGTTTTGATATTATCCAAGGAAGACATCCGCTTATTGATCCAAAGGTTGTAGTTCCTTCTGATGTTTATTTAGGTAAGGAATTTAATACACTTATGATTACAGGTCCGAATACAGGTGGTAAAACAGTTACTTTAAAGACTGTAGGATTAATACATTTAATGGCTTTAAGTGGGATACTTATACCAGCAAAAGATGCATCAAGCATAGGATTCTTTAAAGAAATTTTTGCAGATATAGGTGATGAGCAAAGTATTGAACAATCACTTTCAACTTTTTCATCTCACATGACTAATGTAGTTAGAATAATGGAAAATGCCTCAGATTCATCCTTAGTATTATTTGATGAAATAGGTTCAGGAACGGATCCAGTAGAAGGTGCTGCGCTTGCTATAGCAATACTTGATTCATTAAGAGAAAGAAAAGCTAAATTAATAGCAACTACTCACTATAGTGAATTAAAAGGTTATGCATTAAGAACTGAAGGTATAGAAAATGCTTCAGTAGAATTTGATGTTGAGACATTAAGACCTACTTATAGATTACTAATTGGGGTTCCAGGTAAATCTAATGCCTTTGAAATTTCTAAAAGATTAGGACTTAAAGAAGAGGTAATAAATAAGGCTAAAAATAATATTTCTTCTGAAAATCTAAAGTTTGAAGATTTAATTAGGGATTTACAAGAAAAGAGTATATTAGCTAATAGGGATGCTAGAGAAGCTAAGAAATTAAAAATTGATGCTGAAGAAGTTAAAAAGAAGTATGAAGAAAAATTAAAGAAGTTAGATGAAGTAAGAGATAAAGCCTATAGTGAAGCTAGAAGAGAAGCTAAAGATATAATTTCTAAGGCTAAGGATGAAGCAGATGAAATCCTTAAAGCTATGAGGGAACTTGAAAAGCTTGGTATAGCTCAAGGTGGAAGAGCAAGACTTGAAGAAGAAAGAAAGAAGCTTAAGGACAGCTTAGAAAAGAAGGAATCAGATTTATATAAGGAAAAAGAAAATCAAGGGGAAGCCATAACTAAAGTAACTTTAGGAATGGATGCTTATCTGCCTTCTTTAAATCAAAATGTAATAATAATAACAATGCCTGATAATAAGGGTGAAGTACAAGTAGAAGCTGGAATAATGAAGATTAATGTTAAACTTAAGGATTTAAGACTAGTTAAAAGCGCTAGTAATAAAAAAGAAAAGAAAAAAAGAGAACTTAAGCTTAACTTAAAAGCAGTTGAAAGTAGAGTAGACTTAAGGGGCATGGATGCAGAAGAAGCTTGTTTTAAAACTGATAAGTATTTAGATGAAGCTTATCTTGCTAACCTTGGAGAAGTTACTATAGTGCATGGAAAAGGTACAGGTATTTTAAGAAAGGCTATTACAAATATGCTAAAAAAACACCCTCATGTTAAGAGTTATAGACTTGGAGAGTATGGTGAAGGTGGAGATGGAGTTACTATAGCTATATTAAAGTAATATTAATTATAAAAAATCTTTTAGGCTTGCATTAGATACCATTAAAAGGTACTGTATCAGTATATAAAGTGAAAAATTATTTGTTTTTAATATTAAACTTTTAAAAACTCCTTCGGGAGTTTTTTCATTAATTTTTCATTTTATAATGATATAAAACTATAGATGCAGATCATTAATTGAAAAATAGATATTAATAAAGATAAGTAAAATTGAAAGAAATTTTTAATATATGTAAAGTCGCCTTGGATTTTTTTTTGTGATATAATTGTTATAGAAAAGAGGTGTTCTTATGTATCTTATTAGTAGTTGCTTATGTGGAGTTAATTGTAAATATAATGGTGAAAATAATTTGAATACTAAATGTTTAGAGCTAGTTAAGGAAGGTAAAGCCATACTTATATGCCCTGAGCAACTAGGTGGATTAGCTACCCCTAGAGTACCAGCTGAGATAATAGGTACATCAGAAGGAATACTAAAGAAAGATAATAAAAGTAAAATTATAACAAAAGATAATAAAGATGTAACATATGAATTTTTAAAGGGAGCACAAGAAACTCTAAAAATTGCAAATTTATATGATATAAAGAAAGCAATTTTAAAAGAGGGGAGTCCTTCTTGTGGGGTAAAATATGTTTATGATGGAACCTTTTCTTCTAAGAAAATTTCAGCTATGGGTTTAACTGCAATGATTTTAGATGAAAATGGAATTGAAGTAATAGGAGATACAGACCTAGGAGGAATTAGCAATGGGGATTTTTAGTTTTTTTAAAAGATTTAAAAATGGAATGTATGAAAATGAAGATGATTATAATTTTTTCGAGGATGATAAAAGGGAAAATTATATTAAAGATATAAATAATGAAGAGATAGTTTCTGATATAGTAGAATTAGAGGATATTGATAAAGAAATAGAAGAAAAGGAAATAGAAGAATTAGATATAGAAAAAACAGGAGAAGCCTACAAAGAAGAAAGTCATGAACCTAGCAAGGAAGACATAGATAATTTAATTATAAATGAAATCTTAAAAGTTATAGATATTTATGATGATTTTGATAAAGTAAAGTCTGTTGCAAGAGATTCAGCAATAAGAATTGGTAAAAATAATTTAAGTGAACTACCTAAGTTTTTAAATAATAATATACATATGCCAGAGGAGTATGAAAATAAATACTCTGATAAGGAAGAGTGGAAAGTAGCTGTAGAAAACAGTGTTCTTATGATAATTTATAGTTTTAAAGGAAATGCTGTTTCTATATTAGAAAGAGTCTCTCAAAAGAATGCAAAGCTTAATTTAAAGGCTACAAACCTTTTATGTAAGCTAGCTAGTGAGGGAGTTAAAACAGAAGAAATAGTAAATTGGATTACTAATAATTTAATTACTTTTAATGATGAAAATAAAATAATAATTTTAGGATTTATGGCTCAAATAAAGAATAATAATCAAGTTATAGGGATAATACAACATTTCTATAGAAGTTTTGTTAAGTCTGGAGAGATTGAGTATGCTTATAGAACTTTAATTCATTTAATTAATGCAGCAGAAAGATTTACTCAAGGTCATTTAAAATTCTTAAAATTAATTGCTATGGGTAAAACTTCAATTGATTTAAGTGAGATAATGACAATAGATAAAGATGAAGAAAATATTATAGAAATAAAAAAGGTTAGTGAGAATTTAGCTGTAAATATGGCAATAACTTATTATACTCTTGATAAGAATGATGATGATATAAATAGTAAATTATATTATTTAAGCGAGTATTCTTTGAATAGAAAGTTAAGAGAAGATTTAAAAGTATTATTAGAAGAAAGATAAAAAAATTAAAAGGTGATTATTTTGAAAAAAAGACATATAAGCAAGAAGCAGGCATTAAAGAATAGAACGAAAAGGTTAGTATTATTTATTGTAATACTTGGAGTAGTTATTTATGGACCAATTAAATTTAAACATATTAAACTTAATAAAAGTCAGGCTGTTGCTAGTGAAAGATTTAACTCTGAATTAGAAAGTATTAAGGAATTTAAAGAAATTAAAAAAAGTATTGATAATTTATATGGTGATGAAGATAAGATTAATTCCATAAAAACATCTATAGCTAATATACAAATTAAGCTTAATGATAATATAACTGAAGAATTAAAAAATGAGATATCTGATTTATATGCAAAAATAAATGAAATAAGCGCAGAAAACGAAAGAGACTTAGAAGCATATTCCAATAAAATTAATTCCGAGGATTTAAAAGGATTTAATGATGAAGAAATAGGAAAAGTAAATGAAATAACTAATAGTTATAATGAGTTATTTAAGGAAAAGAACTATATAGATGCTAGAGAAAAACTTAAGGAGTTAGAAACTTATGTTCAGGATATTAAAAAAGAAGCTAATACAAGAAGAATAAAAGAAGTATATGACGAAGTTTCGAATGAAGATCCAAGTACAAGAGAGCCTAAGGTTGTAAAAGGCATATTAATTGTAAATAAAGAATATGGTCTTCCTGATACTTATGCACCTGGTGAAAGTGAGGAAGCTAGACAAGCTTTTGAAAATATGAAGGTAGATGCATCTAAAGAAGGAATTTATTTAAATGCTTTTTCTACTTATAGAAATTACTGGGCTCAAAATAGACTATATAACAATTACGTAGCTAACTATGGACAAGATCCAACTGATACATTCTCAGCAAGAGCAGGCTTTAGTGAACATCAAACAGGACTTGCCTTTGATATTGGTGGAGCAGATAGATCCTTATGGGCAATGGAAGATTTCAAGTATACTGATGAGGCTAAATGGCTTAAAGAAAATGCTTATAAATATGGATTTATACTAAGATACCCTGAAGGGAAAGAATGGAAAACTGGGTATATGCACGAATCATGGCATTTTAGATATATTGGAGTAGAACATAGTGAGAATTTTAAAGATAGTGACTTAACATTAGAAGAATACTTAGGATTATAAAAAGCTGCCAAAAGGCAGCTTTTTTTACTTTGAAACAATTTTTATATTTTCAACAGTAGTGTCTTCTGTTCCTTGAACATATAGATTTGCTCTTTTTAAATCATTAACATATTCTATAACTTCTTTAGTTATTTCTTCACCAGGGCATAAAACAGGTATTCCTGGTGGGTAAGCTAGTAAAAACTCTCCTGATATTTTACCTACACTTTCTTTAAGAGGAACTGAAATCTTATTACTATAAAAAGCTTCTCTTGGATTTAAAATCTTCTTAGGAATAGTAGGTATATCTAAGAAATCTTGGATAGGTTCTCTCTTACCATAATACTCATCAGATATTTCTTTTAAAGCATTAATAAGTTTATCCATTCCTTCCTTAGTATCTCCAAAGGAACCTACTGCTAAAACGTTATAGAAGTCTGAAAGTTCCATTTGAATATGATATTTATCTGCTAATATTGTATCTAATTCAAATCCTGTAATACCTAAATCTCTAGAAGAAATAGTTAATTTTGTAGGATCAAAGGCATATGATCCAGGTTTACCTAATACTTCTTCACCAAAGCAGTAAAAACCAGGGATTTTATTTATTTCATTTCTTGTATATTTACATAGTTCTATAGCTTTATCAAGTAATTCTTTACCTTCTAGAGCAATTTGTCTTCTTGCACAATCTAATGACGCCATTAAAATATATGAAGGCGAAGTAGTTTGTAATAAGTTTAAAATTTGCTGTAGTTTTTTTGGATCAACATATTTACTATTAATATGCAATAAAGAACCTTGAGTTAAAGAACCTATAATTTTATGTGTGCTTTGAGCACAAATATCAGCACCAGCTTCTATAGCTGACATTGGTAATTTATTTGAAAAAGCTAAATGTGGACCGTGAGCTTCGTCTACTATTAAAGGTATATCATAACTATGGACAATATCTGCAATTTTCTTAATATCTGTAGCTACGCCATAATAAGTAGGGTTAATAATAAGCACAGCCTTAGAATCAGGATTTTCTTTTAAAGCTTTTTCAATAGTTTCAGGTGTTACTCCATGAGCTATCCCAAGTTTCTTATCAATTTCAGGTTCTACAAATATTGGTATAGCACCACTTAATATAATACCTGATGTAACTGATTTATGTACATTTCTAGGAACTATTATTTTATCACCATCTTTAACTACAGATAAAATCATTGCTTGTATAGCTCCTGAGGTTCCGTGTATAGAGAAAAAAGAAGCTTTAGAGCCATAAGCATCAGCAACTAATTCTTGAGCTTTTTTAATTGGACCATTAGGATGATGTAAACTATCTACTAATTTAAATACTGTGACATCTATTTTAAATGGATTAGCTCCAATAAATTCTTTAAATTCCGAATCGATTCCAATCCCTTTCTTATGTCCAGGCACATGGAATGGCAAGGTATCCCTATTTACATATTCCATTAAAGCATTAAACAGTGGAGTTTCATTTTGATTCATTTTATACAATAAAAACACCCTCTTTCTTATAAATAATTATTGGTTATCTTATGCAATATTTCTAAATAAAATTTAGAATCTTTTTTATAACTAATTTATTATATTTTATCTGGGTAAAGTATGCAATAAAATAATTAAATAATTTTTAAAATACTTGATCTATCTTTTAATAAATATATTCTACTTGTAGTTTTAAAGAATTTTAAGTGAAAAAGACCTTTAAAGTTAATATATAGAATAAAACCTTAGTTTTTAAATTTCTATATAACTTAAGTTTATACCTTGCTAATAAATATATTCTACTTATAAATATAACTTAATAAAATTTAAAAACTTTATTATAACTTATATAAATTATTTTTGAATAAATATTAGAAATAATGCTAAGAATATCAAGAGAAAAAGAAATTTAGGAGGAATAACTTTGAATAGTTTAAGTGTAAATAAGAGAGACAATACAATCCCTAATAATGCTAAGAAGTTAAGAAGACAAGGGAAGGTTCCTGGAATACTTTATGGCAAGAAAGTTAATTCACTGATGTTTGAAGTTGGAGAACTTGAATTATGTCGAGAAATATCTAGAAATGGTGAACATGGAATATTAAGTTTGGACTGTGATGGTGAAAGTCATGAAGCTTTAATAAAGGGTGTTCAAAGAGATCCAGTTACACAAAAGATTATTCATTTAGATCTTGAGGAACTTAATGAAAATGGGAAAATAGTATCTAGTGTTCCAATTTCCTTTGAAGGAGAAGGACAGCTTAGTAATAGAGGAATGGTACTCCAAAAAGAAAAGGATAGTATTAGAGTTGAATGTACAGCTGATAAACTTCCAAGAGTTATAAAAATGAATATTAATAGTAGTGACAATGGATATGTATATAGGGTAAGTGATTTAGAAATTGCTTCTGAACTTTCAATTATAGATGATTTAAATACAGTAATAGCATCAGTAATATATGAAAGAAAAACTGTGAGTGATGAAATGGAAATAATAGAAGAGGAAAATGAAGAAAAAAAGTAGATTATTATAATGCATGTAGAGAGGTTCAGTTTGCCTCTTTACATTTTTTTATTCCAAAAGTTGTTACTTTGGTGTATAATATTACCTGATTGTAAAGTGTAGGAGGGATAGTATGCAATATAAGGATAAATATAATGATTGGTTAAATTCAACAGTTATAAATGATGAAATGAAAAATGAGTTAAGAAGCATTACTGATGAAAAGGAAATTGAAGATAGATTTTATAAGGATCTTGAATTTGGAACTGGTGGACTAAGAGGAGTTATTGGTGCTGGAAGTAACAGAATGAACATATATACTGTATCAAAAGCTACTCAAGGTTTTGCTGATTATTTAAATGAAAACTTTAAAGAACCTTCAGTTGCTATAGCTTATGATTCAAGAAATATGTCTAAGGAATTTTCAAAGGCAGCTGCTTTAACTTTATGTGCTAACAATATAAAAGTATATTTATATGAAGGATTAAGACCTACTCCAATGTTATCTTTTGCAGTAAGACATTTAGAGTGTAAAGGTGGAATAGTAGTAACTGCATCACATAATCCTAAAGAATATAATGGGTATAAGGTTTATGATGAATTTGGTGGTCAAGTAACTGATGAAAAAGCTAACATAATTATTAATAAAGTAAATAATATTTCAAGCTTTGATAATATTAAAAATATGGATGAAGAAGTAGCTATTAAAAATGGTTTACTTGTATATATTGGTGAAGATGTAGATAAGGCTTATATAGACTTAGTAAAAGATTTAACTGTTAGAAAAGACTTAGTTAAAGATAAGGCTAAAGATTTAAAAATTATTTATACACCTATACATGGTTCAGGGAATATGCCTGTTAGAAGAGTGCTAAGTGAGCTTGGATACACAGGTGTTTCAGTAGTTAAAGAACAAGAAATGCCAGATGGAAACTTCCCAACTGCATCTTATCCTAACCCTGAAGAACCAGCTGTATTTAAATTAGCATTAGAAATGGCTAAGGAAGAAAATCCAGATGTCATATTTGCAACAGATCCAGATGCAGATAGAATAGGGGTAGTTGTTAAGGATAGTGAAGGTGAATATAGAGTATTAACTGGAAATCAAACAGGATTATTACTTACTAAGTATATTTTAGATTCATTAAAAGAAGAAAATAAGCTTAAAGAAAATGGAGTTGTAATTAAGACTATAGTTACTACAGATGGAGCTAAAAAAATAGCTGAAGATTACAATGTTGAACTTATTGAAGTTTTAACTGGATTTAAATATATTGGTGAAAAAATTCAAGGCTTTAAGACTAACAATGATAAATCATATATATTTGGATTTGAAGAAAGTTATGGATATTTAGCAGGAGACTTTGTTAGAGATAAGGATGCTGTAATTTCAGCTATGCTAATTGCAGAAATGACATTATTTTATAAGGAACAAGGTAAGAGCCTTTATGATGGATTAATAGATTTATACGAAAAGTATGGATATTTTAAGGAAACATTAGTATCCTTTGAATTAAAGGGTAAAGAAGGTGCTGAAAAGATATCTAAATGTATTGACTCTTTAAGAAATGAAGCATTAACAGAAGTTAATGGACATAAGATAGTTAAAAAGTATGATTATAAGTTAAGTATTGAGGAAAATACTTTAACTGGAGAGAAAAAGGAAATTAACTTGCCGAAATCAAATGTATTAAAATTTGTATGTGACAATGATTTCTGGTTTGTTGTAAGACCTTCAGGTACTGAACCTAAGATGAAAGCTTACGTTGCAGTTGAAGGAAATGGACTTAAAGATTCAGAAGAAAAGCTTCTAGGATTTAAGGAAGAAATAGTTAAAATAATTAACTCAAAATTAAGTTAATAAAATTATGGGGCTGTGTTAAAATCTCAGCCCCATTAAAATTTTTGGAGTAATTGTTATTAAAATAAAATTCTTTTTTAAAACTCCTTTAGGAGTTTTTTTCATTAATTATCCATTACTAATTTTTAATTTTATATTGAAAAATAGCTTTATTTAATTTATTTGAAAGCTATAGAAATATGTAGTATTATTTATAATAAGCTAATAAAAGGAGGAATAAAATTGGATTACAATTCGATATTTAAAGAAAAGTTAGGAAAACTATTATTTTTAGAAATAGATAAAGAGGGATTTAAGAAAATTATAAGTATCCCTGGGGCTGTTGAATTTAATAATAAGGATTTATATTTGCCTATTTCTCCAGAATATATAACAAGTAATATTAATAATGAAATTAAAATAAAGAATTTACCGATTTTTTATTTCGTTGAAGGTATGTTTCTTGCTATGGGAGCAGATGAAACTTTAAGATTTAACGATGATTATGAAATTATATTAAGTTATTATAAAGATACAGAAAATTGTATAAAGGGATTGATTTCTAAAAAGATAAAGGATGACAAGTTAGTAGATGCTTATTTACTTTTAAAGGGATATTATAAGTTTTCAAAAGATATAGATATTATGAAAAAATTACTTCTTGTTGGAGAAAGCTTAAGAGAAAAAGATAAGGCTTTTAAAGAAATATTATTAAAGGATATTGAATACTCCATAGATAATTTATTAAAAGTTCCAGAAGCATACTTATATAAGGCTTTAATTTTAAAAGATGATGGAGATTTTAAGAGTGCAAAGGTAGCAATAAATGAATATTTAAATCTAGGTGGAAAAGTAGATGATGAAATTAATATTTTAATTAAAGATATTAATAATATTTCAAATTATGAAGTTGCTGTTGAAAGCATTAATGAAGATCCAACTAAAACTATAAAAATATTATTAGAATTAGTAGAAGATTTTGATTTAAATCCATTAATTTATTATTACTTAGGAGTTGCTTATAGAAAACTGGAAAATTATGAAAAAGCAATTTATTATTTAAATGAAAGTGTTTCAAGAGAAAGTGGTATTTATGAAGTAGTAGTTGAACTTGGAATAAATTATGCATGTATAAATGATTTTGAAACAGCTTTAAAATACTTTAAAAAAGCCTTTGAGGCAAATAGAGAAGTTGAAGTTTGTACTAACATAGTAATGTGTTATATGAACTTAGGAAAAACAGAAGATGCAAAGCTTCACTTAGATATTGCTAAAAAGTTAAATCCAGAGGATGAAATAGTAAGAGAACTTGAAAGTATTTTAAGTAAATAATACTTGTTAATTTAGTGGAAATATCATTGTATTAAAAGACTTTAGTAGCATAAGTAAATATGGTATTATTAATATAGTTTACAGTGGAAGTTTAGGAGAAAATATGAGTGATAATAGATTTATAAATATATTAGGGTATAAGATATTTAAGGAGGGGCTATCTGATGCTATGGAACATATTAAAAAATATGAAAAGATCCATATAGTATCTGGAAATCCAGAAGTTTTATATACAGGATTACATAATAAAGAGTTATATGATAATTTTACTTCTAAAGAAGCTTTTATTATCCCTGATGGTGTTGGGATTCAAATTGCAGCTAAATATTTAAAAACTCCTGTTAAAGAAAAAATAGCTGGAATAGATCTTATGAAAAATATAATAAGTAAGGCAACAAAAGAGAATAAATCTATTTATCTTATAGGAACTACAGATGAAAATTTGAAGTCTTGTGTTGCAAATCTTTTAGTAGCTTATCCTAATATTAATATTGCTGGATATAAAAATGGATATTTTGATTTAGATAATCCTAAGGAAATATTAGAGGATATTAAAAATAAAAAACCATATGCAGTTTTTGTTGCAATGGGATGTCCAAGGCAAGAACGTTTTATAGTTAAGTATATGGATGAGTTACCTTGTACAATATTTATGGGAGTTGGGGGAAGTTTTGATGTTATAGCTGAGAAAGTAAAAAGAGCCCCTAAATGGATGATAAGCTTAGGTCTTGAATGGCTTTATAGAGTTTTAAAGGAACCATTTAGAATAAAAAGATTAGGAAGTATCCCTAAGTTTTTACTATTAGTATTTAAAAATAAAAAGGTGAATTATGAATAGAAATAAAGTCTTTAAAGCCACAATTATTGTAATGGCTATGACTATACTAAGTAGAATTATTGGCTTTGGGAGAGATATATTAGCTGCATATCACTTTGGAGCAAATTCCTCTTATGATGTATATGTAGCTTCTGTAGCTATACCAGAGTCAGTATTTATGATAATAGGTCTTGCTATTTCTACAACATTTATCCCTATGCTTAGTGAAATTAAGCACTCAAAAAATAAAGAGGAAATGTTTAACTTTGCTAATAATGTTATAAATATTCTAAGCATATTATCTATAGTAGTTATTATTTTAGGAGTAATATTTACTAAAGAAATAGTATATTTATTTGTTCCAAACTTTAATCCTGAGCAACTAGAATTAACTATTTTTTTAACTAGGATTACTTTAATAAATATAGTATTTCTATGTATTAATGCTTGTTTTACTTCAATACTTCAGGTATGTGAGGATTTTATAATTCCTTCAATATTAGGATTGTTCTTTAATTTACCTATAATTATATATTTATTAATATTTAATGATGTAAGTATAGTTGGGCTAACGATTGCAAATGTACTAGGAAACTTTTTTAGGATTGCAATTCAAATTCCTTCTTTATATAAACAAGGTTTTAGGTTTAAGTTTAATATAGATATTAAAGATGAAAAGATAAAAAATATTATGATTTTAATACTTCCAGTAGTTATAGGAGCAGGAGCTAATTCTATAAATATGTTAATAGATAAAAGTGTGGCTTCTGGGTTAGCGTCTGGATCTATGGCAGCCTTAGAATACTCACAGAAGATAGTTCAATTTGCAAATACGGCTATAACGACATCAATAGTCTCTGTTGTATATCCACTTATGGCAAATAAACTAAATTCTGGTGATAGTCAAGGGTTCTTAAAGTACTTAACTAAGTCAGTAACTACTATTTGTTTAGTTTTAATTCCCCTAGCTTTTGGAATTGTATTTTTAAGTAATGATATAGTTAGTTTTATATATGAGAGAGGGAAATTTGATGAAACTGCTGTTATGTTAACATCAATGGCTTTATTTGGATATGCTATTCAATTACCTTTTGCAGGAATTAGAGATATTTTAAATTCCTCTTTATTTTCTATGAAGAAAACTAAGGTAACTACAATTAATGGAATAATAGGTGTGATAGTTAATATTGTTTTAAGTATAACACTATCAAAATATATAGGGGTGTTGGGGATTGCTGTAGCAACTTCTATTTCATCACTAGTGATAGCGGTATTATTATTAAATTCTACAAGAAAAATTGTTGGTAAATTAGATGTAGCAGAGTTAATTATTAATATATCTAAAATTATGATTAGCTCTTGTATAATGATTATATCCCTTTACTATATAAATATGTTCTTAGATATACATAGTTCATTTTTACTATTAGCAATAGATGGAGTTATAGGTATAATCATTTACTTTATAGTATGCAAGTTACTTAAGATAGAAGAATTAGATGAAGCAATGGGATTACTTACAAAAAGATTTAAAGGAGGAAAGAAATAAAATGAAGATTCTATTTATAGCCTGTTATTCGCCACTTATTAATAATTCAGCATCTATTGAAACCCTTCAATATTTAAATAATTTAGCAAAAATAGATGGAAATGAAATTCATTTATTAACAGTTAATTTTCCTCCAAATTCAATTTATTATGATGAATATATATTTAGTATGTTAGATAAAAATATAAAGCTTCATATTATTTCAGGTGGAAGATTCTTTGAAGCATTAATGCCTAAGAAAAGTAGTGAAGCGGTTAATGGGATTGATAATGCTAAAACTAGCAAAATAAAGCCTTTACTTAAGAAAGCTAAAAAAATAATTGCTATTCCAGATATGTATTTATATTGGTCTTATAAAGCAAGTAAATATGGAAAGGAGCTTATGGATAAAGAAAACTTTGATGTAATGTTCTCTATGCATGAGCCACCTTCAAGTCATATATGTGCATATAACATTAAAAAGGATTATAAAGATCTAAGATGGATAGCTTATTGGAGTGATCCATGGCTTAAGGACTCTACTAGAGAGGGTTCAAGTTATATTAGAAGAGCTTTTGAAGGAAGATATGAAAATAAAATTGTGGATATGGCTGATAAACATATATTTGTAACTAAAGCTAATCGAAATGATTATATTAAAACTTATAACTTAAAAGAAGAAGATACTTTTATTATAACTAGAGGTTACGATAGTAATGTTTATGATGAAATATTAAAAGAAGACACGCCTAAATTAATTGATAAGAGTAAAATAAATTTAGTTTATGCAGGGGAAATTTTTTCTAAATTAAGAGATATAAGACCATTTATTTCATCATTAAACAAAATAAAAGAAGAAAATGAGGAATTATTTAATAAATTAAATATTTTATTCTTTGGGAATATCGATAATGATGAAATTAAGCAAGACTTAATGAGCATAAAAAACGTTAAAGTATCTAATAGAATACCTTATAAGGAAGCTTTAGGATATATGGTAAATGCAGATGTTTTATTACTTTTTGGTAATAAAAATTCTAAGCAAATACCTGCTAAAATATATGATTACTTTGGATGTTATGGTTATATTTTAGTTGTTTTAGGGGATAAAGAAGACCCTATCATTGATGTAATAAAGGATATTGATAAGTGTAAGATATCTTCAAATAGAGAGATTGATATTACTAATTCTATAAAAGATTTAGCAAGGTTAATTGAAAAGGGACAAAAATCTTATTTAGTTAAGGAATATGAATGGAAAAATATATCTAAGAAATTAGATTCTATATTAAGGGGGGAGTAATATGCATGTAATGTTTATACCTTCCTGGTACCATAATAAAAGAAATTTAGTTCATGGAAGTTTTTTTAAAGAGCAAGCTATGGCTCTTCAAGATGCTGGTATTAAAGTGACAGTGGCCTATAATGAAATATGGCCATTAACCCTTATGTTTAAGGTTAAAGAAAAGAGAGGCTTATCTTTTGATATTGAAGATGGATTAAGGACATATAGATATAAGGATTTTAATTATAAGCCTAAGAATCCTAAAATGTTTGATAGCTTTAATAAGAGGTTAGAAAAACTTTATTTAGAAATAGTAAAAAAAGAAGGCAAGGTTGATATAATTCATTGTCATTCTTCCTTTTGGGCAGGAATTAGTGCTAATTATATTTCAAAAAAATATAATATTCCACTAGTTATTACAGAACATTCCTCCATAGAAAAAGCTGTTTACATTAAAGAAAGTTATAAGCCTTTAGTTAAAAAATCTTACCTTGAATGTGATAAACTTATAGCAGTTGGAAATGGATTAAAAGAAGAAATTACAAGATTTTCAGAAAGAGAAGATATAGAAGTAATACATAATCTTATTCCTGTTGATAATTTTTATATAAGTGAAAATACTAATGAAAAATTTACTTTCTTTTCTTTAGCTTTTTTAGAAGGAGAGAAAGGAATGGATATATTAATTAAAGCTTTTAGTGAAAAGTTTAAGGGTAAGGATTATAAGCTTATTATTGGGGGCGAAGGAAGTCAAAAAGAAGGGCTTATAAATTTATCGAATAATCTTGGTATTTCTAATCAAGTTGAATTTTTAGGAGCAATTTCAAGAGAAGAAGTGGCAAAGTATATGAGTATATGCAATGCTTTCGTCCTTGCGTCATTGCATGAAACTTTTGGAGTTGTATATATAGAGGCTTTAGCTTCAGGAAAACCTGTAATAGGAACTTATAATGGTGGAGCAGAGGATATTATTAATGATAATAATGGTTTATTAGTTAATAAAAATGATATTAAGGCTTTAGGAGATGCTATGGTCTATTTATCAGATAATATTAGTTCCTATGATAAAGAGAAAATAAGAAAAGAATGTGTAGATAGATTTTCTAAAGATAAAATAATAAATGAAGTTATAAATGTATATAGTACTATATTAAGAAAGGGGGAATAATTATGCTATTTAAAGATTATAATATTGAATATTTTTTAAAGGAGTTATCATCTGACGCACCTTCTCCTGGAGGTGGAAGCACTGCAGCTTTAGTTGCGGCTTTATCAGGGGCTTTAAATTCTATGGTTTATTCTTTAACTGTTGGTAAGAAAGTTTTTGAAAATTTAAATAAAGAAAACCAAGATAAGATGCTTAAATTAAAGGAAGAAACAGTAAATTTCATTGTTATATCACAAGAATTTATGGAAGAGGACAGAAAAGACTTTTTAGCTTTAATGGATTGTTACAAGCTCCCTAAGAACAATGAAGAAGAAATAGTTTTAAGAAAAGAGAATATAAAAAATTGCACAATAAAAGCAATGGAAACGCCATTAAAATTAGCAAAAGCATGTATAGATTTTTATAGTAACATTGACTTTGCAGTTGAATTTGGAAATAGAAATTTAGTTTCAGATGCAGGAGTAGCAGCTTCTCTATTGCATTCAGCTATAGAAAGTGCTGCAATTAATGTTAAAGTTAACTTGAATTTTGTTAAAAATGAATATGACTATAAAAAAGTAGAAGAAACTCTTGAAGATATTTTAAGTAAGTCTAATACTTTAAAAAATGAAATATTAGATAAGGTTAACAATATTATATACAAATAGTAGCTATCATAAGGACAGCTACTATTTTTATTTTAGAAAACTTTAAAAGGAGTTTTTCTTCATAATTATTAATTGTTAATTGCCTAAGCTGTTGGTAGTTCATCTAAGGTTTTAAATTCATATCCTTGATTTTTTAATTCTTTAATTATATTTTTCAAAATCTTAGTATTTGTTGAGGACACTGAGTGTAGCAAGATAATTGCTCCAGGATGCACTCCGTTTAATATTTTTTCAGTTGCATAACTTTCAGAAGGTTGATCATCTCTTAACCAGTCTTTATATGCAAAACTCCAAAATATAGTTTTATAACCTAAGTTTTTGGTTTCGTTTAAAGAAAATTTAGAATACTTACCCATTGGTGGTCTAAAATATTTGGGCATATCTTTACCAGTTAAATTTTTAAATTCTTCTTCAACTTCAGTAAATTCTAATTTGAATTTGTCCTTATCTCTAATACTTGCCATAGAAGGATGATGTGATGAATGGTTACAGACTAGATGTCCTTCATCAACCATTCTTTTAACAATTTCACCTTCTTGCTTAACATAGGGTTTTACAACGAAAAATGCTGCCTTAACATCTTCTTCTTTTAAAGTATCTAATATAATATTAGTATTTCCATTTTCATAACCTTGATCAAAGGTTAAGTATATTACCTTTGAGCTTGTATCTCCAACATAAAATCCATCACAATCCTTAAGAAAGGAAATAGATTCTTTAGGAGCTTCTGGCGTTTTTCCTTGTTCTCTTTTTACAAAGTACCAATTTAACTCTAAGTTATCATTAGTTAATGCAAAAGGAATAGAAATAAATATATTTAAGATAACTAAAGATAAAGAAAGTATTTTTTTAAAACTTTTCATTATTCCACCTCCTTAAGTTATTTTTATCTATTTTATTTCTTTTACACTGGAAATTAAAAGTGTAATAGTTATAAATTCACGGAAAGTCTTAAAATGTTGAAATAATTCAATAAGTAGAGTATAATTTTAAAGATGTGATTAAGATTAGAAAGGAATGTACATAGATGAATTTAGGAATAGTTGGTTTACCTAATGTAGGTAAGAGTACTTTATTTAATGCAATTACAAAGGCTGGAGCTGAATCAGCAAACTATCCTTTTTGTACAATTGAACCAAATGTTGGGGTTGTAAGTGTACCAGATAAGAGATTAGATGTTTTAGAAAAAATGTATAATACAAAAAAGAAAGTTTATACTGCAGTAGAATTTTATGATATAGCAGGTCTTGTAAAGGGAGCTTCAAAAGGTGAAGGACTTGGTAATAAGTTCTTATCACATATAAGAGAAGTTTCAGCTATAGTTCACGTAGTAAGATGTTTTGATGATGGGAATGTAGTTCACGTAGAAGGTTCTGTAGATCCTATTAGAGATATAGAAACTATAAATTTAGAACTAATTTTTGCTGATTTAGAAGTTCTTGAAAGAAGGATGGAAAGAGGAATTAAGCAAGTTAGATCTGGAGATAAGAAAGCTAAAGAAGAATATGCTGTAATGGAAAAAGTTAAAGCTCACTTAGAACAAAATCTTCCAATAAGAACTCTAGAAGTAACTGAAGAAGAGGCAGAATTAATTAATGGATTATTCTTAATAACTTCAAAACCAGTACTTTATGCTTGTAATATATCAGAAGATGATATGATGGAAGGAAATACTAACAATCAATATGTTCAAAAAGTTAAAGCTCATGCTGAAAGTGAAAATTCTGAAGTAGTTGTAGTTTGTGCTAAACTTGAAGAGGAATTATCTGGTTTAGATGAAGAAGAAAAAATAGAAATGTTAAGTGAATATGGATTAGAGGAATCTGGGTTAGATAAGTTAATAAGATCTAGTTATAAATTACTAGGTTTAATAAGTTATTTAACTGCAGGAGTTCAAGAAGTAAGAGCTTGGACAATTAAAGAAGGAACTAAAGCACCACAAGCTGCTGGTAAAATTCACTCAGATATTGAAAGAGGATTTATTAGAGCTGAAATAGTTTCTTATGATGATTTAGTGCAATGTGGTTCTGAAGCTGCTGCTAAGGAAAAGGGTCTTTACAGATTAGAAGGTAAAGAGTATGTAATGAAAGATGGAGATGTAGTTAACTTTAGATTCAATGTTTAAAATTAACTTTTAGATTTAATTATAATATTTAAAGCTGCCTTAGGGCAGCTTTTTTATTTTGCCAAAGTTTAGGAATTATTTAAAAAATTGCTTCTATAATTCAACTTTTTTAAAAAATGGCAAATTAAATACAAATAAGCCTTGAAGTATTATGAGAAAAATACTAAAATGGTATTATAAAGTGGTTGAAAGTGGTTAAAAGTGGAGGGAAATTCTTAAAGGTAGGGATAAGGATGTTTATTGGAGAGTATCAACATGCATTAGATGCTAAAAATAGAATGATAGTACCTGCTAAACTTAGAGAGGGATTGGGAAGTAAATTCGTTATCACTAAGGGTTTAGATGGATGTCTATATACCTATCCTATGGAAGAATGGAAGGCTTTAGAAATGAAGTTAAAATCATTACCACTTACTAATAAAGATGCCAGAGCATTTGTAAGATTCTTTTTTTCTGGTGCTTGTGAAGTTGAAGTAGACAAGCAAGGAAGAGGATTGATTCCTCAAAACTTAAAGGAATATGCATGTATAGAAAAGGAAATAGTAAGTATAGGTGTACTCACTAGGGTTGAAATTTGGAGTAAGGAAAAATGGCAAGAATATAATGAAGCAGATATTGATTTTGACTCTATAGCAGAAAAAATGAGTGATTTAGGAATATAAGGAGAATTATTATGGAATTTAAACATGTGTCAGTTTTATTAAATGAGTGTATAGAGGGATTAAATATAAAAGAAAATGGTATATATGTAGATGGCACTTTAGGTGGAGGAGGACACTCTCTAGAAATACTAAAGAATTTATCTAGTGAAGGATTATTGATTGGAATAGACCAAGATAGAGATGCTTTAAAGGCAGCTGGTATAAGGTTACAAGATTTTAGTAATGTAAAGTATGTTCATAGTAATTTTTATAATATAGATAAGGTTTTATCAGATTTAGAAATAGAAAAGATAGATGGAATGCTAATGGATCTTGGAGTTTCATCTTATCAGTTAGATACTGGTGATAGAGGCTTTAGCTATATGCAAGATGCAGAACTAGATATGAGGATGAACAGAGAAAATGACTTATCTGCTTATGAAGTAGTAAATGATTACTCTGAAGAAGAGATTTATAGAATAATAAGAGATTATGGTGAAGAGAAGTTTGCAAAGAGAATAGCCAGATTTATCGTTGAAAGAAGAGAAGAGGAGCCAATTAAAACTACCTTAGAACTTGTTGAAATTATAAAAGCTGCTATACCAGCAAGGGCTAGAAGAGAAGGGCCTCATCCAGCTAAAAGAACATTTCAAGCTATAAGAATAGAAGTAAATAGTGAATTATCTATTTTAAATAAGGCTATTGAAGATGGAGTAAATAGATTAAATAAAGGTGGTAGGATGGCTATTATTACCTTCCACTCTTTAGAAGATAGAATAGTAAAACTTAAGTTTAAGGAGTTAGCAACTTCTTGTACATGTCCAAAGGAATTTCCAATTTGCGTTTGCGGGGGAGAAGCAAAGGTAAAAGTGATTTCTAGAAAGGCAATTGAACCTTCAGAAAAAGAAATATTAGAAAACCCAAGAAGTAGAAGTGCAAAATTAAGAGTTATTGAGAAGCTCTAGAAGAAATTATGTGAAAATAAATACGGGGGAAGTAATAAAATGGTTAATAAGGAATATGATTATATTAGAGGAAATGCAGCTTTAAATCCTAAAAGAAAATATGACGAAATTGATAGAAAAATTCAAAAAGAAAATCAAGAAAGAGAAAGAAGAGAAAGACTTAGAAGAGAAAAGGCTCAAAAAAAGCAAGTAGTCAAAAATATTTTAAATGTAGCTTCAGTTGCACTAGTATTAGGAGTATTAACCATTGCTAGAAATGGAAAGGTTTATGGTCTTCAAAATGATTTATCTAAAGTAAGAAAAGAAATAAGCGTAGCAACTGAAGAAGGAAATGCTTTAAAAGCTTCTATATTAGGGAAGGCTTCTATTGATGAAGTAAGAAATGTAGCTAGTGAATCTGGAATGAAATTACCAGGCAAAAATGATACTATTACTGTAGATATTACAACCGACTATTTTGCCAATATAAGAAAATAACATATTAAAAAAAATAATACACTTGCCGGATAAAAAGTATAATTATACTTTACATGTTAGTAATTAATTACATGGAGGCATTGATGTGAATAAGAAAAGTTATAGGGATAAAGCGCTAATGAAAAAAAGAATGTCATTAGCGCTTACCGCATTATTATGTATATTTGCTCTTTTAATGCTTAGGCTGTCTTACATAATGATAGTTAAAAGGGAAGAGTATTCAGCTAAGGCTGAAGAACAATGGACAAGTGAAGTTAAGATAGACGCAAGAAGGGGAAGAATATTAGATAGAAATGGTGTAGAGCTTGCAGTTTCTGCTAATGTTTATAGAATAGATTTCGATTTAAATTCTATAAGGGGGCACTTAAGAAAAGAAAACACTACTAATGAAGAAATAGCCAAATTAGTATCAGAAGCATTAGAAATGGATGAAAAGAAAGTATTAGATAAACTTAATACTAAGCTTCCAAGTGGAGCTGATGCTGGTGCAGCTACATTAGTACGAAGAATAGAAAAGGAGCCTGCTGATAAGGTTAAGAATTTAAACATACCTGGAGTAATAGTATCTCCAGATACAAAAAGATATTATCCAAATGGGAACTTTTTAGCTCATGTATTGGGGAGTACAAACATAGATGGTCAAGGACTAACTGGTGTTGAACTTGAATATAATAAATTTTTATCAGGAACACCAGGACTTAGAATATCTGAACTAAGTAAGTATAATGACGAACTTCCATATACAATTTCTAAGTTTACGCCTCCTATTGATGGTAATGATGTAGTATTAACTATAGATGCAAATTTACAAGCTTTTGCAGAAAAGGTAGCTGAACAAGGATATAGGGATAATTTAGCTAAACAAGTTTCTATAATTATTATGAATCCTAATAATGGTGAAATATTAGCAATGGTTAATAAACCAGATTTTGATCCTAACTTTCCTTATCAAGGAGCAGAAGATTATGAAGGCGCTAATTTAGCGGAAAAGGTTCAAAAAATGTGGAGAAATCACTTAGTTAATGATACATTTGAGCCAGGGTCAATATTTAAGGTTGTTACTATGGTTGGAAATTTAGAAGAAAACTTGGTTAATGAATCAGATACTTTTAATTGTGGTGGTAGCTTAAAGGTAGGACCACATACAATTAAGTGTTGGAAGACTTCAGGTCATGGAACTTTAACATTACCTGAAATACTTCAAAATTCATGTAACGTTGGATTTATGGAAATAGGAAAGAAGATAGGAAAAGAAAAGTTAAATGAATATATTAAAAAATTAGGATTTGGACAAGTAAGTGGGGTAGATTTACCTGGTGAAGCAAAAGGAATAATAAAGAAAACTGAAGATATAAATGAAGCTGACCTTGCAACAATTTCTTTTGGTCAAACTAATACCGTAAATGCTGTTCAATATATGACAGCTTATAATAGTATTATTAATGGTGGAAAATTAATTCAGCCCCATATTATGAAAGAAATTACAGCGAAAGATTCAGAAGGGAATTCAGTAGCACTAGAATCTTTTGAACCAAAGGTAACAGATGTCTTAAGTGAAGAAAAAACTGCAATCCTTAGAGATTACTTAGAAAGAACAGTTTCTTATGGAGGATCAAGTAAAGCATATATAGAAGGGTATCATGTTGGAGCAAAAACTGGTACAGCTCAAAAGGTTAATCCAAGAGGGGGAGGCTATGAGTCTGGTAAGTATATTTCATCATTAGCAGGATTTGCACCAGTAGATAATCCTCAAGTTACTGTCTTTATATCAATTGATGAACCAGGAACAGGAACATACTATGCAGGACAAATAGTTGCGCCATTAGCAAATATATTATTTACTGATATATTTAACTATATGAGCGAAGATATGCCTAAGGATGATATAGATAGTATAGTAAAAGAAGTGGTTATACCTGAAATAAGAGGATTAGATGTAAATGAAGGTAAGAAAATATTAAAAGAATATAATTTAGAGTATAATATTACTGGAAATGGGTCTATAATAACAGATGTAAAACCATATCCAGGATATACAGTTAAAGAAAATTCTAAGATTAATATAGACATTGGAGACTTAGAGTCTTATAATAAAAATGTTGTTATGCCTGATTTAAGAGGTTATTCTTTAGAATCTGCTCTAAAGCTTTTAGATAGTTTAGGAATAACTTATACTTATGAAGGTGAAGGTGCTGTAGTAAAGCAAAGTGTACCTAAAGGGGAAGTCATAACAAAGGGGACAAATGTAAAATTAGTATTACATGAGGAATATGGAGATTAAGATAGAATATCCCTTAACATTAGCATGTGGGACACTCACATGCTAAATTTATATTCAAAAGACAGGGAGTTCATTTAAATAATTAAGGAGATGATTAAATGAAGTTAGTAGATTTATTACAAGGGGTAAATTATGAACTTAAAAATGGAAGTATTGATAGGGAAATAAATCATATTCAATATGATAGTAGGAAAATCAAAGAAGGAGATATATTTGTTTGTCTTACAGGCTTTGAAGTAGATGGACATAATTATGCAAATAGTGCTATAAAAAATGGAGCTAAGGTTATTTTATGTGAAAAAGAAATAACTGTAGAAGATAAAGATGTAACTGTATTATTAGTTAAGGAAGGCAGAAAGGCGTTAGCTACAATGTCAGCTAACTATTATGATCATCCAACTAAAAAGTTAAAGCTAATAGGAGTTACGGGCACAAATGGTAAGACAACTACTGTTTACTTATTAAAATCAATACTTGAAAAAGAAGGAAAGAAAGTTGGGCTTGTAGGAACAATAGCAAACTACATTGGAGATAAAAAGATTAAATCTGAAAGAACTACACCAGAATCTTTAGAACTTCAAAAGTTATTTAAAGATATGGCAGATGAAGGTTGTGAATATTGTGTAATGGAAGTATCATCACATTCACTACAACTTGATAGAGTGTATGGTTGTGAGTTTGAAGTAGGTATATTTACTAACTTAACTAGGGATCATCTAGATTTCCATAAGTCCTTTGAAAATTACTATAATGCTAAGTTTAAGCTTTTTGAAAGAAGTAAGGCTAGTGTTATAAATGTAGATGATGATTATGGTTATAGAGTATTAAAAGATGTAGAAAAGTTAGAAAATAAAATGGTAAGAACTTATTCTATTAGAGAAGAAAGTGATTTTAAAGCAAGGAATATAGCTTTAAAAGAAGGTGATATACATTTTGATATAAATGGTGAAAGTTATAACTCAGTTTTACCTGGAGAATACAATATTTATAATGCACTAGGAGTAATTGCAGCTGTTAACATATTAGGTATTAGCGTAAATGCTGTTAAAAAGGGATTATTAGATGTTGTGGTACCAGGAAGATGTGAGAGAGTTGGATATAAGTATGATATTAATTATGATATTATAATTGATTTTGCACATACACCAGATGGACTTAAGAATATACTAGAAACTTTAAAAGGCTATACTAAGAATAGATTAATAGCAGTTTATGGTTGTGGCGGAGATAGAGATAAAGTAAAGAGAGCTGAACTTGGACGCATTGGAACAGAAATTGCAGACTTAGCAGTAATAACTTCTGATAATCCAAGAGATGAAGATCCTATGTATATAATCAAAGAAATAATTGCAGGAATAACAAAGTCAAATTATTTAGCTATTGAAAATAGAACAGAAGCTATAAGGCTTGCACTAAATATGGCTGAAGAAGGAGACGTAGTTGTTTTAGCTGGTAAAGGACATGAAAACTATCAAATAACTAATGAAGGTGTAATACACTTTGATGAAAGAGAAGTTGTTGATGAAATTTTAGCAGATAAAAGAAAATAATAGAGGTGTATAAAGTGGAATTATCTTTTAAAGAAATAGTTGAAGCAATTAATGGTAAGGTTGTTGTTAGAGGGCGAGAAAATTTTAACAATGTTTGTATAGATACTAGAAAAATTCAAAAAGATAATATTTATATTGCTATTAAGGGAGAAAGATTTGATGGTAATAAGTTTGTAATAGATGCCTTTAAAAAGGGTGCATCTATTGCAATAGTAAGTGAAATATTATTTGATATTGATAAAGAAGAGGAAGCTCAAACTGTAATTTTAGTTGATAATACAGAAAAAGCATTATTAGATTTAGCTAGCTTTTATAGAAAGAAGCTAGGATTAAAAGTTGTTGGAGTAACTGGTTCTTGCGGTAAGACTTCTACTAAGGATTTAATTGCAGCCTTTTTAAGTGAAAAATATAAGGTTTTTAAGACTAAGGGGAATTTTAATAATCAAATAGGTTTACCACTTATGATATTAGAATTAGATAGCACTTATGATGTTGCTGTATTAGAAATGGGAATGAGTGACTTAGGTGAAATAGATGTACTTGCTAAATGTGCAAGACCAGATATTGCTGTAATTACTAATATAGGATTATCTCATATAGAAAACTTAAAAACTCAAGAGAATATTTTAAAGGCTAAATCTGAAATATTTAATTACTTTGATGAAAGCAATTGTTTAATAATTAATGGTGAAGATAAAAATTTATTAAAAATAAAAGATAAATGTTTTGAAATTTTAAGAATTGGCTATAATCATGAATATGATGTTTATGCTTTTAATATTATACTAATGGAAGATAATACTACCTTTTCTATACAAGATAATAATCAAGAGATAATATTTAACATACCTATGGCAGGAAAACATAATATTTTGAATTCTATGCTTGCAATAGCTGTAGCTAAAAAGTTTAAATTATCATTTGAAGAAATGAAGCTCGGGATTAAAAATTTAGAAGCTACTTCTATGAGACTAGAAGTTATAAAAAGAGATAAGATAACAATAATAAATGATTGTTATAATGCAAGTCCTGATTCAATGAAATCTTCTATGGATGTACTCAGCGCTTATAAAAAAGGAAGAAAGATAGCTATACTTGGAACTATGAATGAACTTGGCGATGAAGCTGTAAATGCACATACTGAGGTAGGAAGTTATGCTAAAGATAAGGTTGATTTATTAATAGCTATAGGAAGCTATAAAGAATGTTTTAGAAAAGGATATTCTTTAGATAGCATACTTACATTTGAAGATAAAAAAGATTTCATAGATGATTTAAAAACTATAATTAAAGAAAATGATGTAATTTTAGTTAAAGCTTCAAGAGGAATGAAGTTTGAAGAAATAGTAAATTCATTAGAAGAGGCAGATGTATAACAAAGGAGGTGAACTGCCAATACGGCAGTAACAATGGGGGATAAATTAGTAGATATAATAACATCAAAAATAGCAATTGGACTTGTTGTATCCTTTATAATTTCAATTGTATTAGGACCAATTATAATTCCAATGCTACAAAGACTTAAATTTGGGCAAAATATAAGAAAAGAAGGGCCTCAAAGCCATCTTAAAAAGGCTGGAACGCCTACTATTGGTGGGTTGATATTTATTATTTCAACACTTATAGTAATGGTGGTAATGAGATATAATCCAACAGATGAAGCGATGATTGCGCTTTATTCATTACTTGCTTTTGGATTTATTGGATTTTTAGATGATTTCTTAAAAATTGTCAAAAAACAGAATGAAGGTTTAAAGGCTTGGCAAAAGATGCTATTATTAATTATTTTTTCTACTGCAATTGCAGTTTATGGAAGTGTAAATTTAGGCACAGGTTTAATGATACCTTTTATAGGAACTAAAATTCCACTTGGAATACTTTATATACCTTTTGTTATAGTTTATTATGCTGGTACGACTAATGCAGTAAACTTAACAGATGGATTAGATGGATTAGCATCTACTGTTAGTATTTTAGTATTAACTTTCTTTGGAGTAGTTTCATTTACAATGGGACATGAGTCCTTATCAGTATTTTCCTTTA
Source organism: Clostridium sp. (assembly GCA_018372555.1). Lineage (GTDB taxonomy): Bacteria > Bacillota > Clostridia > Clostridiales > Clostridiaceae > Clostridium. The sequence goes on along the minus strand of JAHAIU010000002.1, from coordinate 41,241 downwards.
TTTTAGCCGGAGGACTTCTTGGATTTCTTAAATTCAATGCATATCCAGCTAAAGTATTTATGGGCGATACTGGATCACTAGCAATAGGTGGAGCAATAGCTACTATTGCATTAATATTAGAATTACCACTTATTTTAGTTATAGTTGGTGGAATTTATGTATTTGAAACTATATCTGTTATATTACAAGTTTCATCTTATAAGTTAAGAGGTAAGAGATTATTTAAGATGGCACCAATTCATCATCATTTTGAGCAAGAAGGATGGAGCGAAACTAAAATAGTAACTGTATTTTCTATAATTACTGTTTTATTATGCGTTATAGGATTTATAGCCCTTTAATCGTTGATTGGAGGAGTTTTTATGAGAACAGCAAAGCCAAAGGGTAGGGTTAATGAATTTGACTATGGTATTTTTTATGCTGTTATATTTTTACTAGCTATTGGAGTAATAATGATTTACTCAGCTAGTTCTTACTATGCTATGTTTAAAGAAGGTGATAGCATGGTATATTTAAAAAAGCAATTAATTTGGGCTATTACTGGAATAATAGGAATGGGTTTAATTTCAAGAATTGATTATCATAAACTAAGAAAAATTACACCTTATTTACTTATTGTAACTATACCGTTATTAATTGCAGTATTCTTTTTTCCAGCAGTTAACGGTGCTAAAAGATGGATTCAACTTGGACCATTATCTTTTCAACCATCTGAATTAACTAAATATGTTGTTGTAATGTTTTTAGCAATGAGTTTAGATATTAAAGGAGATGGGGTTAAAAAGTTTTGGACTGGAATTGTTCCATACTTAGGGGTTTCAGGATTTTTTGCAGCTATGATATTAGCAGAAAAAAACTTAAGTATAGCAGCTATTATAATGATAGTTACTTTTATTATGTTATTTGTTGCAGGTGGAAGAATACAAGATCTTTTTGGGAAAGTTGCACCTGTACTGTTAGTAGCAGTAATGTTCTTTATATTTGGTGAAGATTATAGAAGAGCAAGGATGTTAAATTTTTTAAATCCATGGCAAGATCCAGCGGGAGATGGATACCAATTAATTCAATCTTTTTATGCCTTGGGGGCAGGTGGTGTAACGGGACTTGGGCTAGGTCAATCTAGACAAAAGACTTTATATATGCCAGAACCCCATAATGATTTCATTTTCTCAATTATAGGTGAGGAGCTTGGATTAATAGGATGTTTACTTATAGTTAGTATATTTGTATTCTTTATTTGGAGAGGGATAAAAGTTGCATTAAAGGCTAAAGATACTTACGGAACTCTTTTAGCAATTGGAATAACTTCAATAATAGCAGTTCAAGCAATTATTAATATAGCAGTCGTTACTGGATCTATGCCAGTAACAGGGGTGCCTATGCCATTTATAAGTTATGGAGGTACATCCTTAGTTATTAATATGCTTGCTATGGGAATACTTTTAAACATATCGAGGCAGACACAAGGAAAAGAAATATAGGTATAAAAGAGTGAGGTTATTTTAAAATTTCACTCTTTTATTTTGCTGAAAAAAAGTTTGTGATGACATATGTAAGTTTAAGGTAAGTTAAGTTTATTAATATAGATTTATAGGAGAATTTATTAAATTATTATAAAAAATTTAAATTTAGTAAAAATAGTAATGAAAAAATACCCAAAAAGTGATATTATTATACTAGATAGAAATTATGTAAAAGTAGGTTAGCTATGAATAAAAAGGTAAATAAATTTGTTAAGAAGAAAAAAAAGAAAAAGTTAATAAAAAGAATTATTTTAGGTTTATTTGTTTTCATAATTGGAATTATTATATTTATATATAAAGCTCCTTTTTTTAATTTAAAGGAAATAAAAATTAGTGGATTAGTAACAATTAGTAATGAAAGTTTACAAGAAAAACTAAAGTATAATATAGGGGGAAATATTTTCACCTTAGATTACAATGATATTATAAATAAATTGAAGGAAAATCCCTATATAAAAGATGTTAAAATAAGTAAAAGTGGTATTAATAAGATAAATATAGATATTACTGAAAATAAAGTTGCTTATTATATCGAAAATAATGGAAACTATAAGATAATTAATAATGAAGGGGTAATAGTAGAAGAAGTAGTTGATATATCTGATAGAACATTAACAAAAATTTCAGGCCTTGATGTATCTAATAAAAAGTTAGGTGAATCTATATCAGATAATATGGAACTACCTAAGGCTTTGGATGAATTTTATACCCTTATTGAAAATATGCCTGAGGGGCAGAGTTTTTCTGAAATTAATTTAAATAATACTAATAGCATTATATGTTACATAGGTAATGTTGAAATAAGAATTGGAGATAGAGAAAATCTTTTAGATAAAATAAACTTAGCATTAAACTTAATTAACCAAGGAACAATAGCTAAGGGATACATAGATATGAGCGTGGATGGAGTACCACCAGTAATGAAAGTTAGTGAGTGAGGGGAGGCAGATGAATGAAGAAAATTACATCACAAATATTTGTAGCAGTTGTATGTGCATTACTAGGCTTTTTGCTTGCACATCAGTTTAAATTATTAAATGAAAAAAACAAGGTTAATTTACCGAATCAAAATTTAGATATTGCGGCAGAAGTTGAATCTTTAAAAAAGGAAAAAGAAGAATTAGTTAATGCTAATAATTCACTATCAGAAGAACTAAAAAAATTAGAAGAAACTGTAGCAGCAGAAGGTGAAGTTGAAGCTGAAATTAAGAAGCAACTAGACAATGCTAGAATGAATTTAGGATTGCTAGATGTAAAAGGGCCAGGAATTATAATAACTTTAACACCAAAAACTAATATATTTGGATCTAATAACGATACAACAAATAGGATTATTACTGAGGATGAAATAGTTCATATAGTTAACTTTTTAAGATTCCAAAAAGCAGAAGCTATATCAGTTAACGATGTTAGAGTTACACCTCAAAGTGGAATTAAAAACTCTGGAAGCTGGATATGGGTTGGTACAAAACAAATAGATCATACAGAGAAAGTTGTAATAAAAGCAATAGGAGATAAGCAAGCTTTTAATCTTGCAGTTAACTTTCCAGGAGGATTAGATTATGGTGCTCTTATGAACTATGATCATAAAATAGAGTTAGTTGATGAAGTTATAATAAATAAAACTACTCAAACTTTAAAAAATGAGTATGTTATTCCAGTAAATTAAGGGGGAGAGGAAATGATAGCATTTATAGGACTACTACTTGGAATTGTATTAGGGTTAATATTAGAAGTAAATATACCATCTACATTATCTCCCTATATGTCTGTTGCAATACTAGCTTGTTTAGATTCAGTTTTTGGGGCGGTAAGAGCTTCATTATCTAAGAATTTTAAAGCAGATATATTCATTTCAGGGTTCTTTGGTAATGCATTATTAGCAGCAGGCCTTGCGTATTTAGGAGATAAACTTGGTATTCCTGTATATATAGCAGCTATAATAGTATTTGGAGGCAGAATATTTGATAACTTTGCTGTAATAAGAAGGTTGATAATTGAGAATTTAAAGAACTATAAAAGAGGTGAATAAATGAAAAAATTAAAAGGAAAGTTTTTCATTTTAATTGCATCTGTTTTTACTGGTTTTTTAATTATTAATACTATGGATATGAATAATACTAGTGAGAATATTGCTTCATTAAATGCTGTTGATTATAAAAAGGCAGTTGAAGAGAGAAATAAGCTTTATAAAGAAATTGAAGATATTCAAAATCAAAATATTGAATACGAAGATAAAATAAATGAGTATAAGGGAACTGATCCTGAAAAAAAGAAAAAATTAATTGAAAATATGAAAGGTCAGCTTATTGATTATGGGGGATTAAGTGGTATAACTGATGTAAAGGGACCAGGATTGATTATTAAAATTCAAGATGCAGATATAGATAAGATCCTAGATACTAGCTTTCAGATAAATATGAAATTATTCCATGAAGATGACTTTTCAAGAACTATTAATGAGATTAGACATGCTGGGGCTCAAGCAATATCAATAAATGATCATAGAGTATTGCCAAAAACAGGAGTAAAGTGTAATTGGGCTTCTATAGTATTTGATGATGATTCCACTACTGGTGCTCCCTTTCATATATATGCAATAGGTAATCCAGAAGAAATGAAAGCGTATTTATTATCAGATAATAGTTTTATTCAAAACTTATTAATAAGAGGAATTAAAGTTGAAATAGAGGAAAAAGAAGAATTAATAATTCCTGCAACTAAGCAATTCGTGGAAGCTAATTATATGGAGAGATATGAAGTTAAATAACTTAAAATAAAAAAATTAAAAAAATGAAGGATTTTAAGACTTTGTGTAGAATAAGTACATTATGTAAATTGATTATGTAAATTGCTAACTAAATACTTTAATAGGAGGTAGTGTCTTGAATATAGGAGAAAATATAGCAGAGATAATAGGAAAAATACCAAACAATGTGACTTTAGTAGCTGTATCAAAGACTAAGCCAATTGAAGATCTTGAGCTAGCTTACAAAAAAAATCAAAGAGATTTTGGAGAAAATAAAGTTCAAGAGCTAATATATAAAGAAGAGATTCTTCCAAAAGATATTAGGTGGCATTTTATAGGGAATTTACAAACTAATAAAGTTAAATATTTAGTTGGTAAAGTACATTTAATACATTCTTTATCTAGCATAAAATTACTTCGAAAAATAGAAAAGGAATTTTCAAAAGATAAGATTTATGCAAATCTCTTAATTCAAATTAACATAGGAAAAGAAGAAAGCAAGGGTGGCATATTCGAAGAAGAACTTCCTAAAATGATAGAAGAAGTAGAAAAATGCGAATATTGTAAGGTAAAAGGGCTTATGACAGTTATCCCAAAAGGTAATGATGAAGAAAATAGATATTATTTTAGTAAGATGAAAGCTATTTTTGATAAAGTAAGCAAAGAAAATTATAAAAATATATCTATGGAAATATTATCTATGGGAATGACTCATGATTATAAAATTGCTATTGAGGAAGGATCTAATTTAATTAGAGTAGGGGAAGGGATATTTGGTAAAAGAAAATATTTAGGAGGAGATTTAAATGAGTAATATGTTTGGAAAATTAAAAGAAATAATTGGCCTTGGAGAATATGAAGATGAATACGATGATATAAATGATGAAGAAATGGAAGAAGAGGAAGTAGTAGAGGATATAGTTACTATTGGAAATAGACAAAAAGCTAATAAGGTAGTAAATATACATACTTCATCAACAGCAAAAGTTATGGTTACAAAACCAATGAACTATGATGATGCTAGAGATATAGCAGATGCTATTAAGGCAAGAAAAATAGTTTTGGTTAATGCAACTACATTAGAAACTAAGGTAGCTCAAAGATTAGTTGATTTTATTAGTGGTTCTTGCTTTGTATTAGGAGCAACACTTCAAGAAATAGAACAAAGAGTATATTTACTTTCACCTTCAAATGTAGAAGTAACAAATGAGTTAAAAAATGAATTAAGTTCTAGAGCATTATTTAATTTTAATAAATAAAAATTTGAATTTAAGGAGTTGTTTTAATGTTATCTAAGGAAAAACTCCTTAATATTTTTATGGATGAAGACATTATAGATGCAATTAAGATTTATGAAAAATATAAATTAGCTTATGAAAAAGATATTCCTGTTTTTAGTAATGCTTTTTATCCACCAAATATATGGAGTTATTTTGAAAAAAATTTAAATAGTAATAATTTTTTAGTAGAAAGTAATGGGCTTTTTCCAGAAGCTGAAAGAAGAATGATTTCATTTAATAATAATTATAAAATAGAGTTTCCCATTGACATAATTAAAATTATGAATAAATCTAACTTTTCAAAATTGAAGCATAAAGACTTTCTTGGTGGCATTTTGTCATTAGGAATAGAAAGAAATAAAATTGGTGATATAGTAGTGAAGGAAAATGCTGCTTATTTACCAGTAATTAATGAAATAAGCAATTATATTTTAAGTAATTTATCTTATATTGGAAAGTCTCCAGTTGAAGTTACTTTATTAACTGATATGGAAGATATGCCTGAAGTAGATTTTGAAGAGTTTGTAATAAATGTTGCTTCTTTAAGAATTGATAGTATAGTAGCAAAACTTTGTAATTTCTCTAGATCAAAGGCTATTGAAGTAATTGACTCTGGTAAAGTTTTAATAGACTATGTTAAAGCAAAAGATAAAAGCCAAGAAATAATTAAAGGTGCAAGGATTACTGTTAGAGGTAGTGGTAAGTTTTTAGTAGGAGATATTATAGGTGAAACTAGAAGTGGGAAGCAAAAGGTGAGAATTAAAAAATATATTTAAAATTTAGAGGTGATATTATGAAGCTTACTCCAATGGATATAAGTAACAAAGAGTTTAAAAAAGGGTTTAGGGGTTATGATAGTGAAGAAGTAGATGAATTTATAAATGAAATTATAGATAACTATGAAGAGCTATATAAGGAAAATTCAAGATTAAAGGAAAATTTATCTAGAGTCAATGAAAAGCTTGAGCATTATGTTAAAATAGAAAATACTATTCAAAATACATTGCTACTTGCACAAAATGCAGCAGAACAAGCTAGAGAAACTTCACAAAAAGAAGCTGAAATGATTCTTTCTAAGGCAAATGAATCAGCTCAGAAGGTATTAGATAAAGCTCATAATGATGTTATCTTAATTAATGATGAATATGAGAAGGTTAAGCAAGAGTTTATTAAGTTTAGAGCTAAGTTTAGAAACTTTATGAATGCTCAAACAGAAACTTTTGATGAACTTGAAAAAGATTTAACTAAGAATTACAATATTTCTGAGCCGTTAGAAAAAATGATAGAAGAAAAAGGCATAGATTTATCAAGGAAAAATATTGAGGAAATAGAAGATAGTTATAACGATGATATTGATGAAATAAAGAGTTTCTTTGCAAATTCTGAAGAATAAGATATTATTTATTTTGATTTTTAAAGCTCCCTAGGGAGTTTTTTCTTTTCATTAAATTAGATATTTAAATAATACTATTTCTATAAAATTTACATATCTTAAAAATTTAAATAATAAAATGTAGATTATTAATTGAACTATATTATAAAAATATCTATTCTATCTATTGAGTGTAAAGTTGCAATATATTATAATGTGCATATAATTACATAAAGGTTACAATAAATTATACGTATTTAAATGTGGAATTTTTAATTTAAATAGTATTTTTAAAATATTTAAGTACAATAATCTTAAAAAATCAATCTTAGTAATTTGTATAAAAACAAATCAAGGATGTTTTCAATTTTTATATTTACAGAAAGAATTTTATAGACTTTAATTTTATAAAATCCTATTAATGTAAACAATTAATTGAAAGATAGATAAGTGGAGTTAACATATGGAAAATATAAATTTTATAATAACAGAAGAAAATGTTGGAGAAAGAATAGATAAATATTTATCAAATCAGATTGAAGGTAAATCTAGATCATTTATTCAAGGTTTAATAGATGAGAGTAATGTTTTTGTCAATAATAAAAATGTAAAAAGTAATTATAAGCTAAGAAACAATGATAATGTAACTGTTTTAATGAAAGAACCAATTGAATTAAATGTAATTCCTGAGGAAATAGAATTAAATATAGTATATGAGGATGAAGATTTAATAGTAGTAAATAAACCTCAAGGAATGGTTGTTCATCCAGCGCCAGGTAATTATTCAGGTACTTTAGTTAATGGATTATTATATCATTGCAAAGATTTATCAGGAATAAATGGAGTAATTAGACCAGGAATAGTACATAGAATTGATAAAGATACTTCAGGAGTACTAGTAATTGCTAAAAATGATGATGCACATAATTTTTTATCTGAACAATTTAAAGAACATAGTATAAAAAGAGAGTACTATGCTTTAGTAGAAGGAAAATTCTCTAAAGAAGAAGGAATGGTTGATAAGCCGTTAGGACGAAATAAAAAAGATAGACTTAAGATGGCAATAGTTGAAGATGGAAAGCGAGCAGTTACTCATTATAAGGTATTAGAAACATATAATAATGGAACTTCTTTAGTAAAATTTAATCTAGAAACTGGAAGAACCCATCAAATTAGAGTACATATGGCATCAATTGGTCATCCACTAGTTGGTGACCCTTTATATGGACTTAAGAAACAGAAGTTTAAATTAAGTGGTCAGGTTCTACATGCTAAATCTTTAGGATTTATTCATCCAAGAAGTAAGGAATATATAGAATTTGATTCAGAATTACCTGATTATTTTAAAAAAATATTAGAATCATTAAGGAAGTAGAGGTGTAATAATTGAAATTAAAAGCAAATCTATTAGATGAAAAAGCTATTAAGAGAAGTTTAATAAGAATCTCTCATGAAATAATTGAAAAAAATAAAGGTATAGAGGATATTGTTTTAATTGGAATTAAAAGAAGGGGATATCCTATTGCTGAAAGAATAGCTAAAAACATTGAAAATATTGAAGGGGTAAAAATACCAGTTGGATATGTAGATATAACTCTATATAGAGACGATATTACAGAAATACAAGACTCACCAGAAGTAAACAACTTAAATCTTGGTGTAGAAGTTTCAGGTAAAAAAGTAATATTAGTTGATGATGTATTATATACATGTAGAACTGTAAGAGCAGCAATAGATGCAATAATTGATAGAGGAAGACCTGCGCAAATTCAATTAGCAGTTTTAATCGATAGAGGACATAAGGAATTACCAATAAGAGCTGATTTTGTAGGTAAAAACATCCCTACTTCTAAAAGTGAAATTATAGCTGTGGAAATAGAAGAAATAGATAATAGTGACTCAGTAAAAATATACGAATGATGTAAGGAGACGAATATGGAATATGATTTAATTGCAACCACTACCTTTGGACTTGAAGGGATAACTGTAAAAGAATTAAAGGCATTAGGTTATGAGGATTTAAGAACTGAAAATGGGAAGGTTTATTTTACTGGTGATGAAATGGATATAGCAATTGCAAATATTCATTTAAGAACAGCAGATAGAGTTTTAATAAAGATGGCAGAATTTGAAGCAAGAAGCTTTGAAGAATTATTCCAAGGAACTAAGAAGGTAAAATGGAATGAGCTTATACCTATAGATGGAATAATGCATGTTAATGGTAAGTCAGTAAAGTCAACTTTACATAGTGTGCCTGATTGTCAATCTATAGTAAAAAAGGCCATAGTAGATAGTATGAGTGAAGCTTATGGAGTATCACATTTTTCAGAAGATGGTCCTTTATATAAAATAGAAGTTGCAATTCTTAAAGATGTTGTAACATTAACAATAGATACATCAGGACCAGGCTTACACAAAAGAGGATATAGGGAAGAGGCTGGAGCAGCTCCACTAAAAGAAACATTAGCAGCGGCTATGGTATTAATATCTAGATGGAAGGAAGATTTTGCTTTAGTAGATCCATTTTGTGGCTCAGGGACTATATTAATTGAAGCTGCAATGATAATGCAAAATATTGCTCCTGGAATGTGTAGATCCTTTACCTGTGAAACTTGGCCTACTATGGAGGCAGATGTATTTGAACAAGTAAGGGAAGGTGCTGAAAGAGCAATAAAGCATAAAGATATAAAGCTATTAGGATATGATATTGATGGAAGAATTCTTAAAGTAGCTAGAAGCAATGCTGAAAAAGCAGGTGTATCAAAGTATATTGAATTCCATAGAAGAGATTTTAAAGAATTCTCCAGTGCAGAAAAATATGGATTTATAATTTCAAATCCTCCTTATGGTGAAAGACTTGGAGAAAAGAGAGAAGTAGAAGAACTATATAAGATATTTGGTGGTTATAAGAAAAAATTAAATAACTGGGATTTTAATATCTTAACTTCTTATGAAAATTTTGAAAGTCCTTTCAATATTAAATCAAGTAAAAATAGAAAATTATATAATGGTAAGCTAAAATGTTATTATTATCAATATTTTGATAATGAATTAATTAAAAATAATGGAGATATGGTTATAAACCACATTTAGGCAATTAGCAATTAGCAGTTAACAATTAACAATTATCAATTTAGGAAATAATTTGTTACAAATTACAAAAATATGATTATAAAAATTTCGAAAGAATTTACATTATAATTATTATATAAAAGGGATGCTTTAAAGCATCCCTTTTAATTATTTCAAAACTCCTTAGGGAGTTTTTTCATTAATTCTTTATTCTTCATTTTTAATTTTCCATTGTGCTACAGCACTTAGGTTCTATATATATTGTATTGTTTGTATGGTAAATTACCATTCCTGGTTTTGCACCATTTGGCTTTTTAATATTTTTAACTTTAGTGTAGTCAACTGGTACCTTGCTGGAATTTTTAGCTTTGCTATAATAAGCAGCTAAGCTAGCAGCTTCTTCTAGAGCTATGTCAGAAGGATTATCACTACATAATATAACATGAGATCCTGGTATATTCTTTGTATGAAGCCAGTAGTGATTTTTATTTGCAAATTTTAAAGTTAAGTTATCATTTTGGATATTGTTTTTACCAATATAAATATCTATTCCATCAGAAGACTTTAGATGAATAGGTTTTGATGGCTTTGATTTTTTATTTTTATTATTTCCTTTAAATCTTAAGTAGTCTGTTTCAACAAGCTCTTTTTTTATTTCATCTATTTCATCGTAATTTTCACAATTGATTATATTTGTTAAAACTGAAGTAAGATATTCTAATTCTCCATTATTTTTTTCTAATTGCTCTATAGCAGATTCTTCTGATTTTTTTAGTTTATTATACTTTTTATAATAGGATTGCACATTTTCAGATGGACTTTTATTTTCATCTAAGTCTATTTTAATATACTCTTCCTTTTCTTCATTATAGAAATTTAATACCTCTATATTTTTTTCACCTCTTTTTATCATATAGATATAAGAAGTTAATAAATCACCCTTTATCTTATAAGAGTCCTTTTTAGCACATTCCTTTAAAATATCCTTTAATTTCTTTTCTTTATTGGTACATCTTTCTATATTAGTTGTAATAAGTCTTTGCATATCTATACTTCTACTATTAAGTCTATCTTGCTTATCTTTTGTAGCAAAGTAGTTATCAAGTAATATATTAGGATTATCAAATTCAACTTCCTGATATTCTTTATCTAAATTAAATAAATTTACACAGTGAAAGTCTTTAAAGGATTTTTCATCTTTATAAATCTTATAAGAAAAAATATTATCAATATTTTCTATGAAAATTTTAAATGAATTATAAAAAGATTGCTTATTTATGGTATTATTATCATAGGAGAATTTTTTATATAAATTCTTAGATAATGATTTGCTAATACCAGTAAAAATATTAGAAAAAATATTTTCATCTATAGGAATATCATTAGTTAAAATATAAGAATTATAACTTTCATAAGAAAAATCAAAAGGATTTAGCCTACTTGATGTTGGAGGATATACATATTCTACTCCTGGATATAATACTCTGTAAGTATTTTTATCTAGAGATAAATGTTTAATACATTCCATAACTTTTTTATCTCTATCCCTTACAAGTGTTATATTACTATGCCTTCCCATAATTTCTACAACTAATATATACTTGCTATTGAATCCAAGTTCATCAGTAGATTCTATATGAAGTTCTATAATTCTATCACCATTTAATTGAAGAATATCAGTTATTCTTCCACCAATTAAGTACTTTCTCATTACCATAGTAAACATAGGTGCTTGAAGTGGGTTTGGTTTACTTATATTAGTAATATGAATTCTAGGAAATCTTGAAGAAGCAGATATTAGAAGTTTAATATTTTCTCTTCCTTTCCTTAAAGTTAAAACTATTTCATCTTTTTCTGGTTGATTTATTTTATCTATTTTAGAATTTAATATTGATTTTTTAAAATCAGATACTAAACTATATAGGTAGATTCCATCCAATGCCATAAGTATCATCCTTTCTTTGGTAATAACATAATGTTAGTATAACATTTAGTAATTATATTTTTCAATGGCATATAAAGCTAAAGGGAGGGATTTTATGAATTTTATAAAGATGCAAGGCTTAGGAAATGATTTTATTTTTATAATAGATAAAGAAGAAAATTATTTAAAAGACGAAATAGAAATTGCTAAAAAGGTTTGTGATAGAAGATTTGGAATAGGTGCAGATGGGTTAGTTATAATTAGAAACTCTGATCTAGCTGATGCTAAGATGATAATAATAAATAGTGATGGTTCTAGGGCCAATATGTGTGGAAATGCTATTAGATGTTTTGCCAAATATTTATATGAAGAAGGAATAGTTAAAAAGGAAAATATAACTATTGAAACAGGTGATGGAGTTAAAATTGCAGAGCTATTTATAAATAAAGATGATAAAGTAGAGTTAGTAAGAGTTAATATGGGGAAGCCAAGTTTTAAAGGTGAGGATATAAAGCTTAATAATAAGGATGAATTAATTGATGAAGTTGTAGAAATTAATAATAAAAAATATAAGTTAACATCATTATTAATGGGAGTCCCCCATACTATTTTGATTAATAATAATGAATATTCTATGGAAGATGGAAAGATAATAGAAAAGTATGATTTATTTAAAGAAAATACTAATGTAAATTTAGTAAAGATATATAGTAAAGAAAGCATAGAAGTTAGAACTTGGGAAAGAGGGGCTGGGGCAACTCTAGCTTGTGGAACAGGTTGCTGTGCATCTTTAGTAGCTTTAAATAAACTAGGGCTTTGTGAATCAAAAGCTAAAGTAACTACATTAGGTGGTAATCTAATAGTAGAAATAGTAAATGATGATGTTTTTATGACTGGAGAAGCAACATTTATTTGCAGCGGTGTAGTATTAAATTAAAGAGGGATAAAATGAATAGAAAAGGGAGAAAAAAAGTTTTCCTTAGTGGTTTTATTATATTAATAAATATAGCTTTAATAGGTTGTAATAATACTGAGCCAGAAGAACCTAAAATTGAGCTTTCAAAAGGCGCAATTGCTATTGAAAATTCTGGAGAGTATAAGATATATAATTTAAAAGATAATAAGTATGAACTTGTAGATACAGATTATATTATAACCTCTTATGATGAAGAGTCTGGAACTTTTATTATTAATGATAATGGACAGATTAAAATTAATAGTCTATCTAAAGAATACAGTGTTGAGGTAGATGAAGCAATTGTATCACCTAAGGTATCCTTAAAAGGTAAATACCTTTCTTATTTTGTTAAGGATGGATATTTAGATTTGAAAATTAAGGATATTGAGAGTAATACTTATGTTGATTTTAATAGTGATGTAATAATATCTGGTGACTTAATAGACTGGATTAATGAAGACACCCTTGTATATTATGGCATAGATAATAATAAGAATAATGGGATTTTTACTTATAATGTTTCTGAAAAGAAAGAGAACTTATTATTTAAATTAGATTTAGGCTATGTAGAATATCTAGAAGCTATTGAGGAAAATTTAATTATTGTTCAAGAGAAAGACAACAAGGAAAGATTCTTAAAAGTAATAAATAATAAAGGTGAATTAGTAGAAACAATAGATAAGATAGTTGAAGTAAGTGATGTTGAAGTTACTAAAGATGGAATATATATACTAGGTAGACTTGAAAATAATAATTACTCTTTGTACAAATATAGTGAAGATTCAATAAAAAGATTAGTTTATGATTTTCCTAAATTAATTAATCTTGAAAAAGGATTATCTAAAGATAAAGATGGGAATATAATATTTGTAGGCGGAGATGATAAAAATACAGAAAAATTATATATTTCTGTAGATGGAACTATATCACAACTTGAAGCTAATGAAGGTAAATATTATTTTATAGATATTAATTAAGGGATGCCTAGGGGGTATCCCTTAATTAATATTAGAAATATAATTATTTTATATTTCCTAAGTAGTATATTATAACTTTGAATTTAATTAAAGTAGTGATGAAATGAATAAGAAGTTATTTAATCAGTAGTTGGAATATAGGATAAGTTAAATCTTATTCAGAGTTAGTTACTTATGATTTAGAAAGATTGTTAGATATAGATTAAGAAAATAAGAAACTGCTAATAAAATTTATAGCAGTTTTTTTGCAGTATAGATTTTTAAATTTCTAAATCTATAAAATTTATAGGAGGCAATATTAATTAGTAATTTTAATTGTTAAAAATTCCTAAATTATGTTTAAAAACATAGAGTATGGACTATAATTCTAATGGTGATTAAATGAAGAAGATTGATATTAGTCAAATTGACTTAAAGATTGCAAGAAAAATTAATAAATTTAAGGCTATGGAAAACTGTATGGTTCCTGTTTCTATAAAAGATAAGAAGGTTATAGTTCTAGCTAGAAATGAAGATATAGCATACGATAAAACCGAACTGGAGTTTCTATATAATAGAGGGATTGAATTTATTAACACTGATGAAAATTACATTAAAAATCTTATTGATAAAGTATTTTTAGGTGAGGAAGAGAACTTAATTGATAAAATTATGGAGGAAGCTATATGTAGTTATGCTTCAGATATCCACTTTGAGCCCCAAAAGAATGATATTTTAATTAGAATAAGGGTAGATGGTATTTTAATTTCATACTGTAAAATTACAGATATAGAATATCTAAGACTTTTATCTAGAATTAAAATCTTAGCTAACATGGATATCACTGAGAAGCGTAGACCACAAGATGGTAAGTCAACTATTACTGTAAAGGAAAAAAATTATGATTTAAGGATATCAACCATACCAATTACTTATGGAGAAAAGCTAGTTATAAGAATTTTATACGGAGAAATATTTAGTCATGATTTAAAAAGCTTGAATATGACTAATAATCAAAGAGAAAAGCTTAGGAAAATAATAGCCTTAAAAAATGGGTTAGTTCTAATAAATGGACCAACAGGAAGTGGAAAATCTACAACCCTTTATTCTATTCTGAAGGAAATAAACAAAAGTGAAGTGAATATTACCACTATAGAAGATCCTGTAGAAGTTTTAATTAAAGGTATTAATCAAGTTAGTTTAAATAGAAAAGCTAATATAACCTTTGCAAATGGACTTAGAAGTATTTTAAGACAAGATCCAGATATATTAATGATAGGGGAAATAAGAGATGAGGAAACAGCTAGCCTAGTAGTTACAGCTTCTTTAACAGGTCATAAGGTATATTCAACAATTCATACTAAAACACCTAGAGAAGTCTATTATAGGTTAGAGGATATGGGAGTTAAACAATATTTAATAAAGGATTCAATAGTTGGAATAGTGTCGCAGAGGTTAATAAGAGTACTATGTAGTGAATGCAAAGAAGTTAATAAGAAAGTTTTATTAAAGAACAAAAAAATAAAGACTTATAAAGAAAAGGGCTGTAGTCTATGTAACTACACTGGCTATAAAGGAAGAACTGCTATAAGCTCTGTAGTTTATATTGATGAAAAGATTAGGGAATTAATTTCAAATATTTTCCAGGAAATAATTGAACTTAGTAATTATGAGATGATTAACAATTTAGATGATTTAATTATAAGAGGAGACATTACTTATTTTGATTATAATAATTTTTTATTAGAAGAGGGATTAAACTATGAAGAGAATAAAATTATCATTTAATAAGTTTAATTATAGTAGTTTAAGTTTGATTTCTAGTAATATGGCTATTTTGCATAAAGAAGGGATCTCTTTAATATTAATTTTTGATTTGCTTAAAGAGTTACCTTTAAATAAGAATTACTTAAAGAGTATAGATAATATAAAGCTTTCAGTTTTGAATGGAAATTCCCTAAGTGATGCATTTAAGAATTACGATGATTTATATCCAGAGTTTTTTATAGGGATGATTTCAATGGGAGAAAAAAGTGGAAATCACTATGAAGCCCTAATTGGAGTTGAAAAATATTGTGATAAAATAAACTTTATAAAAAATACCATAAAGAATGCCTTGTCTTATCCAATTTTTATATTAGTGTCATGTTTATTATTAGCTATTTTTATGATTTTATATGTTATACCAAGTTTTCATGATTTCTATAGTAGCTTAAATATAAATGAACCTTTAATATCTAGCCTATGTTATAAGCTTTCGATTTTTATAAAAGATAATCCTTTTATATTTCTAGTATATCTTGTATGTTGGGGACTAGTAATTCCTTATTTACTTTATAAAACTTTTTTTAAAGATAAGTTACCTAGGTTGTTAAATAAAATTGGAATTTACAAAGAATTTAATGAGTTTGTATTTATTTCAATTTTATCAATAATTGTCAAAAGTGGAATAAATTTATCTAATGGATTAGTTTATTCATCTACAAGTTTTAAGAATAGAGATTTAATTCATAGATTTACTTTCTTAAACTCTAGTATATTAAAGGGTGAAAGTATATCAGATGCTATTAGGAAAATGGGTAGTTATTCTAATTATACAAAATCTATTATTAAGCTTGGTGAAGAGGGTGGATCTATGGATGAAAGGCTTGAATCTTTAAGTATATACTTAGAAAAAAGACTTATATCTAAGATTAATAGATATATGGCTATATTACAACCAGCTTCAGTTGTTATTATAGGAGGTCTTGTAGTAATTTTTTTATTTATATTTATACTACCTTTATTTGGAGCAATATTAGATGGAGGATTTTAATGAAGAAAGGTTATACACTTATTGAACTAATAATAGTATTATCGATAATGTTACTTTTCTCTAGTTTAGCATCACTGGGATATAATTTTTACAAAAATTCTGTAGAAAAAATAAAATTAGAAAGTACAGCTCTAGATGTAAGAGATTTATTGAGCTTTAGCAAGGCCTATTGTAGGAAAAATGAGATTACTGGAAATATTTTAGTTGCATCAGATAGAAAAAGTATTACTTTTACAGTAGAAAATAGAAAAGCTCCTATTAAAAAGATAATTAACCTTGAAGATAGTCTTGAAATAGGAAGTAATTTTAGTGGAAATAATACAGTAAATGAAGAAGGTTTTATTACAAAAGCAGGTGCTATTGAAGTTATAAGTGGTTACTTAAATAAATCAATGGTGCTAAAGGTTTCTGTAGGAAATGATATTATAAGAGTTAGTGATAAAAATGAGGGGGATATTATAGATTGAAAAAAGGTAATACTTTAGTTGAAGTTATTATTTCTCTTGCAATTATTTTAATGGCTTTTACTATTGTAAGTCAAATTATTATAATAAGTGCTAAGGCAGTAAATAATAGAAAATTAAGAGAAGAAGCTGAAAGAGTAGCTTATGCTATAGAAAATGAAGCTAAATATAATAATAAATTTAGTGATTTAGGTGAGGAAGTATCCTTTAAATATACAAATGATATTTTAGATAAGTTAATTAACCTACCCCTTATGTCTTTGGAAAGAGGAAGTGATATTACTTTAAAAAGAATTAAAAGTTCAATAGAAGATAAAATTTATTTATATTCTATTACAATTAAAGGTAGTAATGGAGGTGTTTTAGCTGAAAGGGAATTTGTTAAATCATATTGGATGGAGAAAAACTAAGAAAGCTATGACACTTATTGAAGTAATGATATCTTTATTTATTCATTTAATAGTTTTAACGATAGCTTTTAATACAATAAAGGTTGCTTACACTAATTACAATAAATTAATAGAAAGTATGAAATATTATAACGATTTTGATGATGCTCTTTTAAATCTTGATAGATTATTAAAAACTGATATGATAACTTCTATTGATGTAGTAGATAATCCTATAGCTGATGAAATAATAATTAAATATAAGATTAATCATTTTAAAGAAGATATTGTTGAAAAAAATATTAAGTTAAGTAATGATAAAATAGTCATAATTACAAATGGATACTTAGGTAATGGAACCAATGTACTTATGAGAAATGTATCAAATTTTCAGGTATATAAAAAAGAAAATATAAGCTATTTAAAAATTACAAATAAAAAAGGTGAAGAAAGAATAATATGCATTTAAAAGTTACTAAAAAGAAAAAAGGGTTCTCCTTAGTAGAAACAATAATTATATTTATGATAATAATTGTAATATCAAACATATCATTAAAGTTTATTTTAAATATACATTTAAGAACTAATGAATATCGTACTTTTTCCGATAAAAAATCTTTAAGTATTGATGAAGAAGAGTATTTAGAAACTCTTAATATAAAAGTAAAGAGTAATTCTGCTTCCTTAAACAATCTAGTTACTTTAAGTAAAGAAATATCTACTAGTAATACAAAATTTAAAAGCTATGCTTTAGAGAAGATAAATAATACTTACTATATTACTAAGAGGACAGATAGCTCTAAAATGTATATAGGTCTAAATGAAGTTAATGATAAAGAATATAAATTTAAGCCGTCAACATATAAAACTCAATATATTTACGGAGGTTAGATAATGATTAGTAATATTGGAATATATAAAGATACATACATTTATAAAGGTGATGAATATAATAGAAATAATTATAGTGAGCTTTTAGATAATATATCAAAAAAAAGGAGAATTATATTTTTATCACAAATACTTTTAATTAAGAAATATGGGTTTTATTCTAGTAATGCAGGAATAGGTAATTTTATTGAAAAAAAAATAAATGAAGATTTTTCTGATAAAGATAACTTTTTATTTAGCCATGAATACAATAAGAAAGATAATATTGTTTATCTATATTCAATTAGAAATAATAATTTGATTTCATTAACTAACGACGCTGCAGAGCTAACTATAGAACCTATACAATTTTATATAAAGAATAAAGTAATAAAGAAAATTAAGAATTCAAAGGATTCGAATATATTATTTAAAATAAACAATATATTCCATGTTTTATCCTTAGAAAAGGGATATATAATTAACTCCGTTATTGCTAATAATGAAGATGAAGTTTTTAAAACTATTAGCTTAATAGATGATAACAAATTATTAATTATAGATAAAAGTATAAATACAGAATCTCTAATAGATCAAGTAATAGGATTCAAGATAAAAAATATTGATTTAGTTGAGGGTATATATGAAAAGATATATAGAAAATAAAAATTTTATTCCAAGAGAATATGTTATTCAAAAGAAAAGCAAGGAAAAGAAAGATAGTAAGCTCTTAATTTTATTATTACTAATACTTAATTTTTTACTATTACCAAAATCAATTAATAAAATTAAAAATTATCTTAGTAAGAATGATTCAGTAGAAGTTGTCAGTTATGATATTGAGGTAAAAAATAGCAAACAAGAGGAAATTATTAATGTTTTAGATTATATAAATGAAGATATTAAAGCTTTTAATTTTAGTAATAATTCTGGAACTATAGAAACTGAAAATAAAAACACTATTTTTTATATAGAAGAGGAAACGAATTTTAAAATTAATACTATAAGGAAAGTTAATGATAAGGCTTATTTAGTTGAGGTTGTTTATGAATAAAAAAATAATTATATATATAATAATAGTATTACTTACTGGAGTACAATGTATTTTTATGTTAGTTAATAATAATTTAGATGAAATATATAAAAATGACACTTTAGAAACTAGTATAACAGAAGAGAAAAATGTAAAATATATAAAAGAAATAGAAAATGATTTTAGAAGCGTAAAAAATCTAGAGGTAATTAGTTATAATAATTCAAATAATGAATGGAGAATAAAAACTGAAATCAAAGGGAGTAAAGAAGAAGTTCAAAATGCATTAAAGCAATTATATGCGTATAATATTGAAAATTATAGCTTAAAATATATTGATAATAATATTTCTCTAGAATTAGATTTAGTAAGCAATTAAATATAATTAATATAAATTAGGATAAGTTTATATAAAGAATTGCATTTATTAGTGAATTTTGATAAAATATTTTTGTTATGTCGTAAACAAAGTTATTGTTATGAATATTTAGGTTGATAAGAAATAACTAAATATGGAATAAAGTTTTTGGAGGGATATTTAATGATATCAGCAGGAGATTTAAGAAAAGGTACTACATTCGAGTATGAAGGACAAGTTTTTACAGTAATAGACTTCTTACATGTTAAGCCAGGAAAAGGTGCAGCATTCGTAAGAACTAAATTAAGAAACGTAATTTCTGGTGGTGTTACTGATACAACTTTTAACCCAACTACAAAATTACAAGAAGCTGTAATTGAAAGAAAAGAAATGCAATACCTTTATTCAGATGGGGAATTATACTATTTCATGGATCAAGAAACTTTTGAACAAATTCCACTAAACTATGAGAAAGTTGAAGATGCAATTAAGTTTATTAAGGAAAATATGTTTGCTGTAATTAAATTCTACAAAGGTGATGCTTTCTCAGTTGAAGCTCCAAACTTCGTTGAATTATTAATTACTCAAGCGGATCCAGGAATCAAAGGAAATACAGCTACAAATGCTATGAAGCCTGCTACATTAGAAACAGGAGCAGTTGTTAATGTTCCTATGTTTGTTAATGAAGGAGATGTAATAAGAGTAGATACTAGAACTGGAGAGTACATGGAAAGAGTTTAATCTTACATAATAAGATGAATTCTTAATATTTAAAGGGTGGAAGTAGAATACTTCCACCTATTTTATATTAAAAAATATAGTTTTAACATAGATGGTACTATCGCACAATGAAAAACTAAGAATTAAAAATTAAAAATTAATTTTTCATTTTTAATTTTTAATTCTTAATTTGGGCTGTTTGTTAGACAGCCCTTTAGGTTATAATTAGATAGAATAGTTCTATTTTAAGGATGTGAAAAAATGAATGATTTAAAAAGTAAAATTGAATTATTAAAAAAGGAAGTATCTAGTATTGAATATGACAAGAACAAAGAGGTTTTAGATGGCATTCTATCTTTAATAGACATATTATCAGAAGAAGTAAGAGCTTTATCTGATAGACAAGAATCACTAGAAGAAAATTTAGAATACATTGATGAAGATATTATAGGATTACAAGATGAGCTTTTTGAAGAGGTATCCATTGAAGATTTAATGGAAATGGAAGAAGAGTATGTAGAAATAAAATGTAATAACTGTCATAAACCTTTATTTATAGAAAGAGATACTATTAATAATAGTAGTATTATACCTTGTCCTTTCTGTAATAAAAATGCCACAGAAAAATAACAATTAATAATTAATAATTTAGAAAGTAATTTGTTATAAGTTACTAAAATACTTTTAGAGCTGTCACTTTTAAGAAAAATTTGTAAGTGGTGGCCCTTTTTTATTTTATAAATATTGATAGTAAGCTATTGCCTTTAATCTTAATGATTTCTAGCAATAGCTTTTTTATTTAAATTAAAATTAAATATTTTACATATTTAAATAAATGTATGAATATTATTTGATAGAAAGAAATAATCTTAAATATAACTATGGAATAGGAAGTGATAAAATTTGAAAAGCCAAGAGGAGGTATTAAAGTTACTACCTTTAAATTTAGCAGAAGAACTAAGAGAAATATTTATAAATAACTTAGCAGTTCAAGAAATAAGGATAAAAGCAAATAAGCCAGTTATAGTAAATTTATCTTATAAAGAGATAATACTAGGATTTGTACCTAGCATTGAAGAATTAAAACAAATATTAGTAAGAATATCTAATTACTCACTATATGCTTATGAGGAAGAAATAAGACAGGGATATATAACTATTAAGGGTGGACATAGGATAGGTATTGCTGGTGAATGTGTTTTAAATAAGGGGGAAATAAAAACTATTAGAAATATATCTTCATTAAATATAAGAATATGTCATGAAGTTAAGGGATGCTCTAATGAAGTTATGAGGTATATTACTAAAAATGATAGTATTCTTAATACTTTAATAGTTTCACCTCCTAAATGTGGGAAAACAACAATATTAAGAGATATGGCTAGGAATATTTCAAATGGGATGCCTTTATATAACTTAAAAGGCAAGAAGGTTTCTGTTATAGATGAAAGGAGTGAAATTGCTTCTTGTTTCAATGGAATACCTCAACTTGATATAGGAATAAGAACAGATATATTAGATAATTGCTTCAAAAAAGATGGAATGATAATGGCTATAAGAAGTTTATCACCTGAAATTATAATATGTGATGAAATTGGAACATATGGTGAAATAGAAGCATTAAATATGGCTTTTAATTCTGGAGTAAATATTATAGTTACAATTCATGGATATAGTATTGATGATGTTTATAAAAGGACTGTATTTAAGGAGCTACTAGAAAATTCTATTTTAGATAGAATAATAGTCTTAAGTAGTAGAAAAGGACCTGGTACTATTGAGAATGTTTATTCAATAGAAGAAAGTGGTGATGTTAAATGCTTAAAATAATAGCTGTTTCAATTATTTTTTTATCTAGTAGTTTTATTGGTTACTATTATGGTGAAACATTTAATAAGAGAAGTAAACAACTTAAGGAAATTTTAAAAGCAATTTTATTTTTAAATAATGAAGTTATTTATGCAAACACTCCATTACCAGAAGCTTTAAATTATATTTCTAATAAAGTGGAAGAACCAATAAAGTCAACATTAAGTGATGTTTCATCTAGACTTAGTAATAATGAAGTGGAAAGCGTATATTCAGCATTTAAAAAGGAATATAAAAATGGTAGTCAAGATTACTTTTTAAAAAGAGAAGATGAGGTTATAATAAATGACTTCTTTAATGGGCTTGGAGAAACAGGAGTATATGGACAAGATAAAATTTTTAATTTAACTATAGAAAATTTAAAGGTAAATTGCAGTACTGCAGAAGAGCTAGCAAAAAAAAATTCAAAAATGTGTAGGGTTTTAGGTATATGTTTAGGAGCCATGATATCAATTTTTTTCATTTAATTAGGAGGGGAAGAAATGCTAGACATAAGTATATTATTTAAGATTGGGGCTATGGGAGTTCTACTTATTGTAATTGATAAAGTATTAAAGGCAAGTGGTAAAGATGATGTAGCAGTAATAACTAATATAGCAGGGATTGTAATTATACTAATTACTGTGATTGGACTAATAACTGATTTGTTTAATTCTGTAAAAACTATGTTTATGTTTTAGGTGAAGGTATGGAGATAGTTAAAATTGTAGCTTTTGCCTTAGTTGCATTATTTATATTTCTTATGCTAAAGGATAGAAGGAGTGATGTAGCAATTCTTGTTTCTTTAGTAGCAGGTATTCTTTTATTTATATTTATTATATCAAGTATTAGTGATGTTCTAAACTTTATAAAAGATATATCAAATAAAGCTAAGGTAGATGTAGTTTATATAGGATTAGTACTAAAGATACTTGCAATATCATATTTAGCTACTTTTTGTAGTGAAATATGTAAGGATGCTGGAGCTTCTAGTATAGCAAGTAAAGTTGAGTTTTCAGCTAAAATATTGATATTAACCTTAGCAATACCTATCTTAATGGCAGTTCTTGAATCTATATTACAAATATTATAGGAGGAGATATGTTAAAGAGGGGAAAGGGTATTAAGTTAATCTTTAGTTTCATTTTTTGCTGTATTATCTTCATTAATATAGGATTTAAAGATGTTTTGGCTGTTGATAATGAAAACAATAGTTTTAATACTACAAGTATAAATGAAGAAAATATGATTCAAGATGAAGAAACAAATAATAAGTTAAATAATTTATATAATTATATAAATAATATTAAATCAGATGTAGAAATAATGAATGATTTAGATCCAGTTCAATATATAAAGGAATATATAAAAAATGGTGAAAGTAGTTTATCTATAAAAGAAGTAAGTAATGCGTTATTAAGTTTTGCATTTAAAGAAGTTAAAACAGTACTTTCATTATCTATAAGCATAATAGTACTTGCACTTATATGTTCACTTTTGAAGAATTTACAATCAGCATTTTCAAATGAGAGTATATCTAATGTTGCATTTTTTGCATGCTACTCAATACTTATAATAATTTTGTCAAGAAGCTTTATTTTGTCTATTACTATTGCAGTGGATATAATAAAGAGTCTATCAGACTTTATGGGAGCTGTAATGCCAGTATTAGTTATGATGCTAGGCACTATAGGAGGTTTTAGTCAAGCAGCAACAATGGATCCTATAATTATGGCTGCAACGATATTTGTACCTAGAATTTATACTAGTGTGATTATTCCATTGATATTAATTACTTTTGTATTAGAATTTACAAATAACATTTCAACGGAACATAAAATCAGTAACTTATGCAAATTAACTAAACAAATTACAGTTTGGATGCAAGGGATTATATTAACCTTATTTATTGGATTACTTACTGTTAGAGGTATTACTGCATCCACAATAGATGCGGTAACTTTAAAGACAGCTAAGTTTGCTATAGATAATTTTATTCCTATTGTAGGAAAGGCCTTTTCAGATGCAATTGCTTCTGTAGCTGGGTATTCCTTAATTATAAAAAATGCAGTTAGCACAATTGGTCTAGTAGTAATTGTATTAATGATGTTATATCCAGTTATAAAGCTTTTGCTAATATCCTTTGTATATAAGTTAACAGCAGCTCTTATTGAGCCTATTAGTGATAAAAGAATAACTAGTTCTATAGCATCAGCAGGAGATTCATTAATACTTATTATGTCATGTGTACTTTCTGTTAGTTTAATGTTCTTTGTATTACTTGCTATTATGGCATCAGCAGGAAAGTTTGTAATAGGGGGGTGATTATTAGGAGTGGAAGAAATAAAGGGATTTGTTATAACTCTAGTTACTATGCTTATATTAATTTCTGCAATTGAATTAATTTCTCCTGAAAACAGCATGAAAAAGTATATTAAATTTGTATTGGGCTGTATTTTAATTGCTGTAATGATATCTCCGCTTATAAATTTTTTAGGTGATGGAGAAGAGCTGTTAGTAAATAAAATTGATAGCTATTTATCTATGCCAAAAGAAGATAAAGAGGTATCAAGTTCTTTTGAGGAAAGTCAGGATACTAGAAGTAAAGCTGTACTTAATAATATAGAAGACAATTTAAATAGCCTTTTAAAGGAACAGTATAGTGACTCTGATTTTAATGTGAAGATTCAAGGGAATATAGATATGGATAATATAGAGTATTCAATTGATAAAATAGAAGTTGGAGTAAAAGATAAAGGGATTTTAAATGTTGAAAAAATAGTAATTAATGAAGAAGAAAGCACAGAAGTATCTACAAACAGTGAAAATGTTAAAAATAAGCAGGAAATAATTAAATTTTTAAAAGATACTCTTAAAATTTCTGAAGATAAAATATCAGTATATAGATTAAGTTAATGGGAGTTGAGAAAATGGGTAAGGGTGATATAAAAAAAGATATAGCTAAAATATTAAATGACAAAAAATTTTTAAATGTAGTTGTTGTTTTTTTAATTTTAGCATTTGTATTACTAGCTATTAGCTTTATAACTAATAGTAGGAAGAAAGAGTCAGCAGAAGACAAAAGTACAAAGGTTAGCAGTAATGCTAGTAGTGAACTAGAGAAAAATGCAGAAGCAACAATTAATAATTATGAAGAAAATGAAAAAGCTCAACTTAAGAAATTACTTTCTAGCATAGATAATGTTGGTGAAGTAGATGTAATGATTTATTTCAAAAGTGGAGAAGTAAAAGTACCTGCTACAGAAGAAACTACACAAGAAACTGTTACAGAAGAAACAGATAGTCAAGGAGGAAAAAGGACTAATGAAACACAAAATGGAGGAAGCAAAGTAGTAATGGCAGGAGATGGCTCTAAAAATGAACCATATATTCTTCAAGTTAATAAGCCTGAAATTACTGGAGTGTTAATAGTTGCAGATGGAGCTAGTAGTGCAAAGGTTAAATATGATATACAAGTTGCTGTATCTAGTCTTTATGGAATATCTATAGATAAAGTCAATGTATATCCTATGAAAAGCTAGCATATAATAAAATGTAAAATAGATGGAGGGAAGATTTATGACAAAAAAACAATTTGGAATTATTTTTACACTTATGGCTCTTATAGTATGTGTAGGAGTCATAGCAGCAAGAATCAACAAGACTGGATTAAATGATCCAACAGATTTCAGTCAAGTAATTGCAGGTCAAGATACAGAAGAAGATAAGGACAAAGATAAAGAAACTTTAGGTAGCCAAGATTACTTCTTTACTTTAAGAAGTGAAAAAGAAAAAGAAGATGCAATAACTCTTCAAAACTTAGATGCTTTAATTGCAGATGCAAATACTTCACAAGAAGCAAAGGATTTAGCAACTAATGACAGATTAGAAAAAACAATGTTAATGGATAAAGAGTCAAGAATAGAAGTGGGTGTAAAAAATAAGGGCTTTGAAGATGTGTTATGTTCAATAGAAGGTGGCAGTAAAGTAAGAATAGTAGTTAGCTCTGATGAATTAACAGATGTAGAAACAGCTTCAATACAAGAAATAGCGGAAAATATATCAGGAATCAGTGATGTTATAATAGAACCAAAAAAATAAATACATTGTAATATAAACTATGCTTTGTTATAATTAACATATGAAAGAGTTTTGTTTTCGAAACACTTAGGAGGTATTAGTATGGATAATATGAACTATGAAGAAAACTTAGGAATTGTTAAAATTTCTGATGAGGTTGTTAGTGTTATAGCTGGAATTGCGGCAGAAGAAATAAATGGTGTAGAAGATTTACAACACCTAGTTGGTAGCAACATATCACAATTGTTAAAAGGTAAGAAGAACCTTGGAAAAAATGTAAGAGTAACATTAAATGAAGACTATGCTATAATTGATTTAAACTTATCAGTTGAATATGGCGTTAAGATACCTGAAGTTGTTGGTGCAGTTCAAGAAAATGTTAAGAGGACGGTTGAAACTATGACAGGATTAAAAGTTTCCTCAGTTAATATAAATGTTCAAAGCATTTTCGTACCAAAAACTGAGAAAGAAGACAGAAAAGAAAATTAATTTAACCCTCTGATTTTTCAGAGGGTATTTTCTTGTGCTTTAAATAAATTTGTTGTAGTATATTTATGATTAGAAAGTTTGAAACGGTTAATAATTAATAATACTATTATTAACAACACTTAGGAGGATATAATGAATAGAAAAAAATCGAGAGAAATAGCAATGGAATTATTATTTGGGATGACATTAAGTAAAAACAGCTTAGAAGAAACTATTTCTACATTTAAAGAAGACTTTGAAATGAAGCTAAGTACTATAGATTTAGAATACATAGAAGAAATATTATCTAAAGTAGAAGAAAATAAAGAAGAAATAGATAAAAAGATTGAAGGAGCACTAACTAATTGGAAGTTTGAAAGAATATCAAAGGTTAATCTTTCAATTTTAAGACTTGCAATAGCTGAAATGTTATATCAAGATGATGTACCAGGAAGTGTTGCAATTAATGAAGCAGTTGAGATTACAAAAAAATATTCAGATGAAAAGAGTGTTTCATTTATTAATGCAGTATTAGATAAGGCATTAAAGAGCTTATAGGAAAGGTAATGGGGGCGATTTTATGGGAATTATTATAGATGGAAGAAAAGTATCCTTAGAGATAAAAGAAGAAATAAGAAGTTTTGTAAATAATAGAAAAGATAAAGGACTAAAGGTTCCAAAGGTAGTTTCAATTTTAGTAGGTAATGATGGGGGATCAGTATTTTACATTAATAATCAAGAAAAGGTAGCTACTTCACTTGGGGTAGATTTTGAAAAGCTATTATTAGATGAAACTATTTCAGAAGATCATTTAATTGATGAAATAGAAAAATTAAATAATGATAACAATGTAAATGGGATAATACTTCAATTACCTCTACCGAAAGGAATAAATGAAAAGAAAGTCATCAATGTCATATCAGCAGATAAAGACATTGATTGTTTAACATATGAAAACCAAGGTAAGCTATATTGTGGCGAAAAGGTATTTTTACCTTGTACTCCAAATTCAGTTATAACTTTATTAGAAAAGTATGAAATTGAATTAGAAGGAAAAAGTGTAGTTGTAATTGGAAGAAGTAACATAGTAGGTAAGCCAGTGGCACAATTATTACTAAATAAAAATGCTACAGTAACTATATGTCATTCTAGGACTAAAAACTTACAAGATATATGTAGGAACGCAGATATAATAGTTGTAGCTATTGGAAGGCCTAAATATCTAAATGAAGATTTTGTTAATGAAAAGTCTATAGTAATTGATGTAGGAACTTCATCTTTAGATGGGAAAATTACTGGAGATGTAGATTTTGAAAGAGTTTCTAATAAGGTTAATATGATAACACCAGTACCAGGTGGAGTAGGAGCATTAACTACTACATTACTTATTAAGAATGCTTGTGAGGCGTTAGAAAACAATGAAAATTAAAGCTTTAACTGTTAGTGAAGTTAATAATTATATAAAAAAGATATTAGATAATGACTTCATTTTAAGTAACCTTGTTATAAAGGGAGAAATATCTAATTTAAAATATCATAGCAGCGGACATATTTATTTTTCTTTAAAGGACTCAGTAAGTAAAATTAACTGCGTAATGTTTAAAGGAAATGCCTACTCTTTAGATTTTAAATTAGAAGATGGTATGCAGATTGTTGCAAAGGCAAGATGTTCAATTTATCAAGGAACTGGATCTCTTCAATTATATATAGATAGTATGCAAAAAGAAGGTTTAGGTGAACTTCATATTAAATTTGAAGAACTTAAAAAGAAACTTGAAAAAGAAGGATACTTTGATTCTACAAATAAAAAACCTATACCTAGATTTCCAAATAGGATAGGGGTTGTAACATCAGAAACTGGTGCTGTTATTAGAGATATAATTAATGTAACTCAAAGAAGAAATTCATTAGTAGATATAGTTTTATATCCAGCAGTAGTTCAAGGTGAAGGTGCTTATAAAACTATAATAGAAGGTATAAAGTATTTTAATAATGAGAAGAATGTTGATATTATAATTATAGGTAGAGGAGGAGGTTCTTTAGAGGAACTTTGGAACTTCAATGAAGAATCATTAGCAAAAGAAATATTTAAGTCAAAATTACCTATAATTTCAGCAGTTGGTCATGAAGTAGATTATACTATTTCTGATTTTGTAAGTGATTTTAGAGCAGCTACACCTTCTCAGGCAGCAGAAGTGGCTGTGCCACTTGAAAGTGATATTAGAAATTTTATTGAAGATAGTCTTGATAAGATTAATAATATAACTATTAGTGAAATAGGGTATCAAAAGGAAAAACTATCAAATATTAAAAGAATTTTAAACTTAAATAGTCCTGAAGTGTTAATATCTAATTCTTTTTTAGAAATTGATAGAACTCATGAGAAAATGAAAGAAATAATTAGTAATAGAATAGATAGAGAAAAACTTAGAATAAAATCATTAAATGATTTATTAGAAGCTCATAATCCTTTAAATGTTCTTAAAAAGGGATATACAATTGTGGAGGATAATGAAGGAAAGGTTATTTCATCAAAAGAAAATATAAAAGAAAATGATGAAGTTCAGATAATGTTTAAAGATGGCAAAGTAAAGGCTAAAATTACTAATAATATGTAAATGTAAAAGGGAGTAGATTATTTATGGCTAAAAAAGAAAGTTACGAAGATATGCTAGTTAATCTTCAGGGGATTTTAGATAAAATGGAAAAAAACGAATTACCTCTTGAAGAGTTAATGAAGGAATATGAAGGCGGAATAAAATTAATTAATAAATTATATAAAACCCTTAATGCTTTAGAAGGTAAGATAACTGTAATAAAAGAAAATATGGAAGTGGAGCTTAAAAATGAGTAGTAAGGTTAATTTATATAGAGATTATATTAATGAATATTTAAATTTGTATTTTAAGGATAAAGGAAGTTATAATAAGATTATATATGATTCTGCTAGTTATAGTTTGTTAATTGGTGGAAAGAGAGTTAGACCTCTACTTTTTTTATTGACTTCAGAGTTATATAATAAGAATTATAAAGATGTAATAGAAATGGCAGCAGCAATTGAAATGATTCACACTTATTCTCTTATTCATGATGATTTACCATGTATGGATGATGATGATTTAAGAAGAGGTATGCCAACTAATCATAAAAAGTTTGGAGAAAATATAGCTGTTTTAGCAGGGGATACGTTACTAAATGAAGCTATGAGTGTACTTATGAAATTTTCTTTAGACAATGGAGGAAATGCTTTACTTGCTTCAAGGGAAATTGCAGAAGCAGCAGGACCTGAAGGTATGATTGGTGGCCAAATTGTTGATATAATAAATGAAGATAAAGCAATTTCTAAAGAAGAGCTTTTATATATGCATAATAAGAAAACAGGAGAATTAATTAGGGCTTCAGTAGTAGCAGCAGCAATTTTTGCTAATGCATCTAAGGAAGATATTGAAATTCTAAATAATTTTGGTTTGAAGCTTGGATTAGCTTTTCAAATAAAAGATGATATTTTAGATATTGTTGGTGATGTAGAAAAACTAGGTAAAAATATAAATTGTGATGAGAATAGGAATAAGTCAAATTTTATATCTCTATTTGGGTTAGAGTACTGTGAAAAGGAATGTATTAATTTGACTAATGAATGTATAAAATTGTTAGATAGCCTTTCTGTAGAAGCTTCAGAATTAAAAGAATTAACTATAGATTTATTAAATAGGGAATTTTAACAGAAAGAAAGGTTTAAGTATGGGTAGAATATTAGATAATATTACCTCTCCTTCAGGAGTAAAGGATTTATCCAAGGCAGAGTTAGAAGTGTTAGCATCAGAAGTTAGAGACTTTTTAATAGATAGTGTATCTAAAACTGGTGGACATTTAGCTTCTAATTTAGGGGTTGTAGAGCTTACTATAAGCTTATTTAAAAGTTTTGATTTAGAAAAAGACAAAATAGTATGGGACGTTGGACATCAATGTTATATTCATAAAATATTAACTGGAAGAAAAGATAGATTTGTAGACTTAAGAAAATATAATGGGTTAAGTGGATTTCCAAAAAGATGTGAAAGTAAGTATGATACTTTCGATACTGGTCATAGTAGTACGTCTATATCAGCGGCTCTAGGTATGGCTAGAGCTAGAGATATAAAAAAGGAAAAAAATGAAGTAATTGCTGTAATTGGAGATGGAGCTTTAACTGGTGGTATGGCTTTAGAAGCATTAAATGATGTAGGATTTAATAAGACAAAAGTAATAGTTATTTTAAATGATAATCAGATGTCCATAGCCGATAATGTTGGTGGGTTATCAACACATTTAAATAAATTAAGAATGGAACCTAAATATAATAGGTTAAAATCTAATATAAATGAAACTTTAAAAAATTCAAAGGCAGGTGAGAAGCTTGCTAAGGTTATTTCAAGATTTAAAGATAGTGTGAAGCAATTTGTAGTGCCTTCAATGTTATTTGAAGATATGGGATTGAAATATATAGGTCCTATTGATGGACATGATATAGAAACTATGAATGAAGTATTAGAAATGGCAAAAGAAATAGAAGAACCTGTTATAATACACGTAGTTACAAGCAAAGGGAAAGGATATGAACTTGCAGAAAAGAATCCTAATAAATACCATGGAGTAAGCCCTTTTGACTTAGAAAGTGGAGAATCTAATACATCAAGTAAGATGAACTATTCAAAAGCTTTTGGAAATGCAATGATAGAAATAGCAAAAGAGGATGATAGAGTTGTAGCAATAACAGCTGCAATGCCA
Organism: Clostridium sp.; assembly: GCA_018372555.1. Classification (GTDB taxonomy): domain Bacteria; phylum Bacillota; class Clostridia; order Clostridiales; family Clostridiaceae; genus Clostridium. The sequence continues at coordinate 9,595 of JAHAIU010000002.1, read as the reverse complement.
GATGGAACAGGACTTAAAGAGTTCTCAAACATTTATAAGGATAGATTCTTTGATGTTGGGATAGCTGAGCAGCATGCAACTACATTTGCAGCAGGACTTGCAGCTGCAAATATGAAACCTGTTTTTGCTGTGTATTCAACATTTTTACAAAGAGCTTTTGATCAAGTTATACATGATGTATGTATTCAAAATATGCCAGTGGTATTTGCTATAGATAGGGCTGGATTAGTTGGAGAAGATGGTGAAACACATCAAGGAATATTTGATATTTCTTACCTATCACAAATTCCAAATATGACTATACTAGCACCGAAGCATACAGATGAAGTAAAACCTATGTTAGAGTTTGCATTAAAACAAAATGGACCAGTTGCCATTAGGTATCCTAGAGGTGGAGATAGCAATATTGAAATTACACCAATAAAGGAAATAAATTATGGCAAATGGGAAAAGATAAATTCAGGTGAAAAGATTACTATAATTACTTCTGGTAAGATGTTACAACATACTTTATTAGCGAAAGAGCTTCTTCTAAAAGAAGGAATAAATCCAACTATTATAAATGCTACATTTATAAAACCATTAGATGTGGAAATACTAAAAGAAGTTGTAGCTAGTGACAATACTGTAATTACTATAGAAGATAACGTTACAAGTGGGGGCTTTGGAAGCTATGTTCTTATGAAGCTTTATGAAAATGGATTTAAGAATAAATTTAAAGCTATGGGGTATGAGAACAAGTTTGTTCATCAAGGTGATGTTAACTTATTATATAAAGAAAATAAATTAGATCCAGAAGGAATAGCAAAAACTGTTATAGAACTGAATAAATAAAGGAGATAAAGATGTCTGGGAAAAAAGAAAGACTTGATATACTATTAGTTGAAAAAGGAATATTTACATCAAGAGAAAGAGCTAAGACAAGTATAATGGCAGGAAAGATATTTGTTGATGGGCAAAGAGTTGATAAAGCAGGAGAAAAAGTTTCTATAGATGCAGATATAGTTTTCAAGGGTCAAGAAATTCCTTATGTAAGTAGAGGTGGATTAAAACTTGAAAAGGCAATAAAGGAATTTGGATTAGTATTAGATAATAAGGTATGTATGGATATAGGAGCGTCTACAGGTGGCTTTACAGATTGTATGCTACAAAATGGTGCAAGTAAAGTATTCTCAATAGATGTAGGATATGGACAATTTGCTTGGAAACTAAGAACTGATGAGAGAGTAGTATGTATGGAAAGAACGAATATAAGATATGTTACTACTGAAGATATTGGAGAAAAAGTTGACTTTGCATCTATTGATGTATCTTTTATCTCTTTAAAGAAAATAATGCCGGCAACATTAAATCTTTTAAAGGATGACGGAGAAGTAGTTGCATTAATTAAACCTCAGTTTGAAGCAGGAAGAGAAAAAGTAGGTAAAAAAGGGGTAGTAAGAGATATTGCTGTTCATAAAGAAGTAGTAATGGATATAGTAAATGCTCTTCAAAAAGAAGATTTAAATATACTTGCCGTAAGCTACTCACCAATCAAGGGGCCAGAAGGAAATATCGAATACTTAGTTTACTTTAGTAAAGATAAAAATAAAGAAACGAATTTTAATATTAGTAATGTAGATACAATAGTAGAACAGTCTCATAACTTATTATAGATTATAAATAATTTATAATAAATTGTACCTATAATTGTTAAACATTTAGTGTAAAATGAAAATGATCTTTTAATTAATTTGGATAAAATTATATCTACAATCATCCAACGTTAATTATTAATTGTTAACTGAAAATACAGGGGGCATGATTATGAGAAGAGTTGCCATTGCAATTAACTTAGATAAGGATAAAAGTAATGAAAGCGCTATAAAAGTAAAAGAAAAACTTATAGAGTATTTCGGAAATATAGAAATAGTAATGGTAGATAGTTACAATATCATTAATTATGAGTTTCAGGACTCATTAGATCTTATTATAGTTCTAGGTGGGGACGGAACTATATTAAGTGTTGCTAGAGGAATTAATGGAAAGATAGATGTTCCTATTTTAGGGATTAACATAGGAAATTTAGGGTTTTTATCTAGTGTAGAAATATCAGATGTTGATTTAGCTTTTAAAAAATTAAGAGATTTAGAATATAGGGTTGAAGAGAGAATACTTTTAAAATCTAATATTCCAGAAGACATTAATAAAGGGCAATCTTTAGCACTAAATGATATTGTAATATCTAGAGGAAGCTTATCAAGAATGATAAGATTTCAAATTTTCATTGATGGTAAGAGATATTATACCTTTAAGGGTGACGGCTTAATAGTAGCTACACCTACAGGATCAACTGCATATTCTTTTTCAGCTGGAGGTCCTTTTGTTTATCCTACTGTAGATGCAATAACCTTAACACCTATATGCGCTCATACTACTGGGGTACAACCAATAGTATTAAACAGCAACTCAAATATAGAAGTTAAGATAGAGAACAATGATGAAGAATTTAATATAATTTTTGATGGCCAGAAATCAATAAGATATATAGATGAAGCAACAATATGTATAAGAAAATCAAAAGAGCATGCAAGTATTATTTTATTTGATGACTATGATTATTTTAAGGTTTTGAGGGCGAAAATTATAAATAATTGGAAAGATTGTGAAGGTGATTAATTTGAAATCAAAAAGACATACAAAAATACTGGAAATTATAAGCGAAAAAGATATAGAAACTCAAGAGGAGTTAGCTGATGAGTTAAAAAGGGCTGGTTTTGACGTAACTCAAGCAACTGTTTCTAGAGATATCAAAATTTTAAAATTAATAAAGATGCAAGGGGCATCAGGTAACTATAAATATGTTGCTTCATCTAAGGAATCTAAGGATATAAATGATAAGTTATCAAGTATATTAGCTAATGCTGCTGTGTCAGTTGAAAATGTAGATAACTTCGTAGTAGTAAAAACTTTAACAGGCTCTGCATCTGCAGCGGCAGAAGCAATTGATACTTTGTTTGATACTGAAGTTGCTGGTACTATAGCTGGTGACAATACAATATTTATTTTAGCTAGAAGCTTAGATAGAGCTGAGGAGCTTGTTGATAAAGTAAGAAAAATGATTTTATAAATAAGGTGAGATTTTATGTTATTGCAATTAAATATAAAGAATTTCGCATTAATAAGAGAATTATCCATTGATTTTAAAAAAGGGTTTAATATTTTATCTGGTGAAACTGGTGCTGGTAAATCTATATTAATAGATACTATCGATTATGTTTTAGGAGGTAAGTTTTCTAAAGACTTAATAAGATATGGTGAAGATAAGACTTTTGTTGAAGCGGTTTTTTCTATTGAAAATGAAGATATTTATGGAGTTCTAAATGAACTTGATATAACTGATGATATATTAATAATTTCTAGAGAAACAACTATTTCAGGTAAAAGCATAATTAAAATAAATGGTAAATCTATAGTACTTTCTTATTTAAAGAGAATAAGGGAAAAGTTATTAGATATACATGGGCAACATCAAAATCAAAATTTATTAAATAAAGCTTATCATATCTTATATTTAGATGATTTTATAGGTAATGAACTAACGGATAATTTAAAGAGTTTTCAAGAGTATCAAAGTGAGTATAACTCAATAAATGAAAAGATAAAGGAGTTAAACGGTAACACTGATAGAGAAAAATTAATAGATTACGTTAAATTCCAAATAGATGATATTGAAAAGGCAAATTTAAAAATTGATGAAGAAGAAAATTTAAAAGAGGAATTTAATTTACTTTCCAATGCAGAAAAAATCTCTTTAGCTTTAAGTAAATCTTATGGAATATTAGAAAGTCCTATAGAGGGTATTTCTGTTGTTGAAGGCATATCTAAGGTAGTAAATGAGCTATCAAGAGTAGAAGACCATTTAGATAAGATAAAGGAAAAAAGGGAAAAGGTAGAGGAATCATTATATAATTTGGAAGAAATATCTAGGGAACTTAGAGATATGTCTTCAGAAATTTATTATGATGAATTTGAATTAGAGAAAATCAATTCAAGAATATATGAAATTAGTTTATATAAGAAAAAATATGGTGAGTCTATAGAAGAAATACTTAATTATTTAGATAAGTTAAAGAAGCAATATGAAGAGCTTGTAAACTCTGAAGAAATAATTAATGAATTAAACAATAAAAAAATTAAAATAGAAGAAGAAATGAATAGTGTTTCTGAAGTAATGCATAATATTAGAGTCCAGAAAGCATTATTCTTAGAAGAAAAGATAAAATCAGAATTAAACTATGTTGGTATGGAGAAGGCCGAAATAAAAATTTTAATAGAAAAATCAAATTCTTTTAATCAAAGAGGTTTTGATGATGTTATATTTATGATTTCAACTAATCCAGGTGAACCATTGAAAGTATTAGAAAAAGTAGTTTCTGGTGGAGAACTTTCAAGAATTATGCTAGCAATTAAATGTGTTTTTGTGGACAAAGATAAGATACCTACATTAATATTTGATGAAATTGATACTGGTATAAGTGGTACTATTGCTAAACGTGTAGGAGAAAAAATGTATGAAGTTTCAGTTAATCATCAAGTGTTATGTATAACTCACTTACCACAAATTTCTGCTCTTTCTGATTGCCATTATTTTGTATCGAAAGATGTGGAAAATGGTAAAACATATACTAAAATTAGAACCCTAAATAAGTATGAAAAAATAAAGGAAATTGCCAAGATGACTAGTGGAGATGATGTAAGTGATGTAACACTAGAAAATGCCTCAGAAATGGTTGCCTTTGCTGATTTAAAAAAAGAAGAAATTAAAAAAATGCTTATGATTAATACATAAGATAATAAGAATATGAACAGACTAAAATCATGGTTTATTACCATGATTTTAGTTTTTTATATTTTTAAAGTTATATATATTAAAAATTAAAAACTTTAACATTGTTATAACAGCATATAAGTTTTTTGATGTGGGAAAGTTAAATACAGAAGCAAAGGAGGAGAGACAAATGAAAAATAAAAAATCAATATTTATTGTGACTATATTAGCTCCAATGTTGATTCTGAGTTTAATAACCTATGTAAATATATTTAAGTTGCCAGAGAAAATTTACATAAATGAAGGTAATTATGACTCTACAATTAAAGTATCTAATAGCTTTTTTATAAAAGATAGCAGTTCTAATAAAGATGAGCTAGAATTAAAACTATTAGGGTTTATACCAATTAAATCTATTGCTGTATCCAAAGTTAAGGATTTAGAAGTTTATCCAGGAGGTTCAAATATTGGTATAAAAATAAATACTAAAGGCGTTTTAGTAGTTGGACATTCAGATATAGAAGAGGATAATGCAAGATTAGAAAGTCCTGCAAAAGTTTCTGGAATAGAGCTTGGTGATATATTAATAAAAATAAATGGTGAAGAAATAGAGAGTTCTAAAGATTTATCAAGTAAGATTAAGAAGGTAGCTAATGATACAATAGAAGTAGAATATATAAGAAATGGTATAACTCAAAGTAAAGATATTAATTTGTTAAAGGAAGATGATGAATATAAATTAGGACTTTGGGTAAGAGACTCCACTGCTGGAATTGGGACTTTAACTTTCTTTGATAAAAATACAAAGCGATTTGGTGCCTTAGGACATCCGATCACAGATGGAGATACAGATAGACCTTTTACTATTAGTGAAGGAAGTATTTTAAACTCATCAGTAATTAGTGTAAGAAAAGGAGAAAAAGGTTCTCCAGGAGAATTAAAAGGATTGTTTGTTAATGAGAAAGATAGCTTAGGTAAGATAGAAAAGAATACTGAGACGGGGATATTTGGTGAAGGAAATGAAAAACTTATCAATACAGTTTTTAACAAACCTCTAAAAGTAGCTTTTAGAAATGAGATAAAAGAAGGGCCGGCTAAAATAATAACTACTATTGATGAAGCGGGAGCAAAACTTTATGATATAGAAATAATTAAATTATTGCCTCAAGATAAACCAGGACCAAAGAGCATGGTAATAAAGGTTACTGATGAAGAATTATTGGAAAAGACTGGAGGTATAGTTCAAGGAATGAGCGGAAGTCCAATAATTCAAGATGATATGCTAATTGGTGCGGTAACACACGTTTTAATTAATAAACCAGATGTAGGATATGGAATATATATAGAGTGGATGCTGAAAGATGCTGGTATAATTAATTAAAGTAAATTGAAAAAGAGGAAATATATAATAATAAATTTCAAAAAAATGTAAAAAAGCTATTTTCTTTCAAATAATTTGTGATATAATGATATTAAATTGATTATAAGGTCAAAGGTAATAAATGCAATGTCTATAAATAATATATATAGATGATTTGTAAGGATAAAATTTCAAGACACAAAATATTAAATGATGTATTATGGGAAGATGGGGGAGAAAAGTATGAATGATTCAAAAATTTCTGTTTTAATTGCTGATGATAATAAAGAATTTTGCAGCATATTAAATGATTACTTATTAAATCAACGGGATATTATTGTCACTGCAGTGGCTAAGGATGGAAGGGAAGCCTTAGAGTTAATAGAGGAAAAACAACCAGATTTAGTTGTTTTAGATATTATTATGCCACACTTAGATGGGTTAGGAGTTTTAGAAAAGTTAAATTCAATGGAAATAGAAAAAATGCCAAGAATAATAGTATTATCTGCTGTAGGTCAAGATAAAATTACACAAAGAGCTATCACATTAGGAGCTGATTACTATGTAGTTAAGCCATTTGATATGGATGTGTTTACAAAAAGAATCAGAGAAATGTTTAATGGATCAACTTCAGAATCTATTAGAAAACAACCAACAATGGTAGCTGAAACAGAAGTTAAGCATCAATCAAAAGGACCTATAGATTTAGAAACAGAAATAACTAATATAATACATGAAATAGGTGTTCCAGCACATATTAAAGGCTATATGTATTTAAGAGAAGCAATAACTATGGTAGTTAAGGATATGGAATTATTATCAGCAGTTACAAAAGAATTATATCCATCAATTGCTAAAAAGTATAATACAACAGCTTCAAGAGTAGAAAGAGCAATAAGACATGCGATTGAAGTAGCTTGGGGTAGAGGACAAGTTGATGCAATAAATAGATTATTTGGATATACTATTCATAATGAAAAAGGTAAGCCTACAAATAGTGAATTTATAGCAATCATTGCAGATAAGCTAAGACTTAAGAATAAAGTAAGTTAATTAGTTAGAAGGCTAGGTAAATAGGGAGAGAGCATATAATTGATGTTTTGTCAAATTTATATTAAAAAGCCGACTAATATGTTTTTAAACCTACAAACATAAAATAAAAATGATTACAAACACCGAAATCAGTTGGGTTAAAAAATCTAACATGATAGAGGTGTTTTTTTATGGTAAAATTATTAAAATCAAAAAAAGATATTAATTTTTATTTGGATGATTTTATGGAGTATTGTACTTTAAAGGACTTAAGTAAAAAGACTTTAAATAGTTATGAATCTACATTAATGTTATTTATTAAGTATCTAGAAGAAGAATATCAAATAGTAGATATTCAAAAAGTAAAAAAAGATCATATTGAAGATTATATTGATTTCACGAAGAATAGAGGAAAGTATTCTTTTGTTTCTGATGAAAAAACAATTAAAATAAATCATCCTGAGTATAGAAAAGATTTTGGGAAAGAGATTTCAACTTCAACTATTAATAATCATTTAAGAAACATTAAGGTATTTTTTAATTACTGTTATGAAAAGAAATATATTAAGAGTAATCTAGTAGACAAATTAAAATTTGTTAAAACTAAGAGAAAAATGAAAGATGAAATAACCGATTCTGAATTTAAAGCATTAATTAAAGCAATTAATGTAACCATATATAGTGAATATAGAGATTATACAATAATACAATTGATATTTGATACTGGAATGAGATTATCAGAAACTTTCTTTAGTAATACAATGGCTAATATACTAAGAAAGTGGCTACAGTATAAGGATAGATATTGTAATAGTGATTATTTATTTCCTAAAAATGGTAAGATAATAACTGCATCTAACTTTGGAAGAAACTTTAGAATGTATGTAAATAAACCTATAACTGCTCACTGTCTTAGAAATAATTTTGCTAAGAGATTTTTACTTAGTGGTGGGGATATATTTATGTTATCTAAAATTTTAGGACATAGCAGTGTAACAGTTACAGAACAAGCTTATTTAGATGTTACCATGAGCGATATAAGAAAGTCGTATCAAAGGTATTCACCTCTAGAATCAATGAAGTAGAAATTATTGTATGAGAACTATATGATAGTTTGTGCAGTTGTTATGATTAGTTTTTTTGGTAGAAAAGGTATCAAAGAAATAATTTCGAGAAATTTTAATAATTTAAAAGGTGAAGAAATAATTTTAATTGAGGAAAAAGCATTTTATTTAAAGTTAATAATACCAAAAGAGAGTTATTGGAATTAAAAGAAGCTGGAATAGAAAAATATGAGTTTTTAGCTAGTTTAGATTCAAAAACTTGTTCTATATGTGGAAAGTTAGACGGTAAGTCATTTAAATTAGAAGATGCAGTTATAGGGGTTAATTGCCTACCAATGCACAAGAGTTGTAGATGTTCTACAATAGGATATTTAAAAAAAGAAAAAGGTAGTATAAGAATAGCAAGAAATCCTGAAACACAAAAAAGTTATTATGTACCAAGTAGTATGAATTATTATAAGTGGAATTTAAATGAAAAACATTTAGAGATTACTAAAGTATTAGTAAAAGCAATTAAAGAAGGACAGCCTATTACATATAAAGAGTTAGCTATAAATGTAGGAATGAGTGTAGAAAGAAATAGTGATTTATATAGTTATTTAGGAGATTTATCTTATTATAGTTTTGAAAATGGTATGCCGTTAATTTCTGTAATGGTAGTAAGAAAAGAGGAAAAGATTCCAGGGGCAGGGTTCTATGGGGTATACAAGGAGAAAAGAGGGATTACAGTTGCGAAAAGTCAACAAATGGAAGTGTTTGTGGATGAATTGAAGAGAGTACTAGGATATAGTGAGTGGGATAAGTTGATAGAGTTATTAAAAAAAGAGGTTTCTTCTAAACCTAAACTATTAGTAAGAAACAGAGAAAGACGAAAAAGAATTTTAGATAGATTAAACAAAGAAAAAATTGAAGATGAAGAAGTTGAATTTGTAGAAATTAATGAATTAGAGTATATAGAAGAAGTGATTGAAGAGGGGGAAATACATAAAAAGGATAATAGAAGCTAAGAAAAGAAATCCAAAAGTTAGAAAGATGAAAATTGAACAATTTAAGAAAGATAATAACAGAAGAGTGTTCTGTGAAGTTTGTAATGAAGAGGATATTGTAGTTTTAGATGTGCACCATGATTTAGTACAAGTAGCTGATATGAAAGAAGGTCATAAGACAAAGCTATCTGAGCTGAGAGCCTTATGTTCAAATTGTCATAGAAAGGTTCATGGTCATAAAACAACAGTAGATGAATTAATAAAAAGAGTTAGTAAAATATTTAGAATATTCATGATAAAATAAAATTAAAAAAGCGTAGATAATTAAAAGTATGAATTTATT
>JAHAIU010000517.1 GCA_018372555.1 Clostridium sp. | reverse complement strand
TTTATTATATTTATCACAATTATGAACATAAAGTATTTTCTTTCCTGCTAATAAAGTATCTTCTATAATATTTAGAAAAATTAATGGTGTATTATATGGGTTAGTTACTATAGTTAAAAGTTTCGATTGCTTGTTATACCATTTATTAATTTTAGATGTACAATAATTAAATTCTTTTAAATTAGTTATCCTATTATCCTCTAACATGGAAAATCTCCTATTCGCTCAATACTTCACTATCAGTAATATCTAAAATTCTATTTTTAAGAGAAGAGTATCTTTCAACGCTTCGCGTATTAGTAACCATATATTGTAACGCCTTTGGAAGCCCAACAACTACTACCAGCTCCTTAGCTCTAGTTATTGCTGTATACAATAAATTCTTGTTCATAAGAAATGGTGATCCCATAAATGCTGGAGTAATTATAACTTTAAATTCACTACCTTGACTTTTATGAATAGTAATTGCATAAGCTAGTTCCAATTCATCTAAATAAACATAGTCATACACTACTCGTCTTTCATCATCAAAGATTACAGTAATATTTTTTTCTTCATCATTTATGCTTTCAATATATCCCATGTCTCCATTGAAAACACCTACACCTTCATTATCTCCATCGCCATTAATTCTAACCCACTTAAGAGAATAATTATTTTTAGTTTGCATTACTTTATCGCCTTCTCTAAAAATAACTTCTTTTAATTCTTTCTCTTTTTTATGCTTAGCTTTAGGGTTCAACACTTCTTGTAACTGATTATTTAAATTTAGAACTCCAAGGACTACTTTTCTAGTAGGTGTTAAAATCTGAATATCTCTAAAGTTATCCCATTTCTTATTATAATTAGGAAGCCTTCTATTAATTAAATCGATAATAGTTCTAAGTATTTCATTTACATCCTCTTTATTTTCAAAGAAGAAATCTCCATCTCTCCTATTTAACACTGGCATTTCTCCATTATTTATCTTATGAGCATTTACAACAATAAGACTTTCTTGTCCTTGTCTAAATATATCTCTTAATCTAACTACTTTTATAAAGTTACTTTCAATTAAATCCTTTAATACATTTCCTGCACCAACTGATGGTAATTGATCTACATCTCCAACTATTATTAATCTAGTTCCAAGCTTAATTGCCTTTAATAAACTATTCATAAGCATTACATCTATCATAGATGCCTCGTCTATTATAATAACATCAGCCTCTAAAGGTTCATTCTCTCCCCTTTTATAATAGGATTTTCCATCATCATTGACACCCATTTCTAATAACCTATGTATAGTTTTAGCTTCTCTTCCAGTTGATTCACTCATCCTTTTTGCTGCTCTTCCTGTAGGAGCTCCTAGTACAACCTTCATATTAT
>JAHAIU010000076.1 GCA_018372555.1 Clostridium sp. | reverse complement strand
TGTCTCTATGTATCTTATTGATGGAATAACAATAAAATCAGTAAGCGCTATGCTTGGTACTGTAATCGGAGTTATTATTGCTGGAATTTTTGCAGCTGGTTTTGGATATTTAGCCAAAATATCTGGCTATAATGTATCTGAAATCGAAGAACTGGTTTTTGTTGCAAATAACACTAATCTAAAAATTGGAGGCCTTCTATTTGCAGGTATATTAATTGCATCATTAGGTGCAGTAATGGATGTTAGCATGTCTGTAGCCTCTACAATTAATGAAATATATGATAAAAATCCTGATTTATCTAGTAAAGAGCTCTTTAAATCTGGAATAAATGTTGGTAAAGACATGATGGGAACAATGTAAAACACACTTATATTAGCATTTACAGGTGGCTCTATTAATACTCTTATTTTAAATTATTCCTACGATATGCAATATAACCAGATTATTAACATGTATTCAATTGGAATTGAAATAATGCAAGGTATCTCAGGAAGTATTGGTGTTATATTAACAGTCCCTTTAGTATCATTTATAACTTCCTTCTTATTAACTAATAGCAAATTAAAATCTGGTAAAATTTTAAATGTTTAGTCATTTTAAGAACTCTCCTGATAATTAATATAAAGTCAAAATAGTATAATTTTATACAACAAGATATGTAAAAACATGTAATTATAATTCAATATAATTTCCAAAATAAAAAACACATTTTGGAAGACTAATAAAAAAACAGAGGGAGGGATAAAATTGGTAGTTAAAATTATACATATAAAGGATTATATGTTAGTGTTGATTGTTCCTATAAATTTCATATCTTTCACTGATAAAATCAAAATAAAACATTAAATTTGTAACCTAGTCAGCATATCTTTAATCCTATCTGGTGAATCAATTACATGTAGATGTTATGTTTAAACTAAAGCTTATAAAAATGACATTTTAAAAAATAATTGTTGTGCATAGTAAAAGCCATATAAAAAGAAAGGAATTTCTATTTTATATGGCCTTAATTTTTTAAATTTATAAATATATATTGAAAATTGAGCTATACATGAAAAGTATATTATGGTTGTTGCTTTGCTATCTGTAGACTTTTAGACTGTTGATTTAATTTTGCAACATATATACTAAAAAGTAAACTATCATTTATTTGTTAACAATATGAATAACCTTATCAACAACATTTTCTACTGTAAATCCATATTGTTTAAACAATTCATTTGCATTTCCTGATGCTCCAAAGTGATCTAATGAAATGACTTCTCCATCAAGACCTACATATTTATGCCATCCAAATGAGCTTAAAGCTTCAACTGCTACTCTTGCACGAACTTTATTTGGCATAACACTTTCTTTATAAGCTTCATCTTGAGCATCAAATAATTCAAAGGATGGTATACTTATAACTCTTGCATCTATTCCTTTATCTGAGAGTTCATCAGCTGCCTTATAGATTAATTCAACTTCTGATCCTGATGCCATAAGAAGTACATCTGGAACTTCTTTCTTTGAATCTTTTAGAATATATCCACCTTTTAAAGCTTCTTTTCCGCTTTCTTTATATGAAGGTAGATTTTGTCTTGTTAATACTAATGATGTTGGAGTTTCCCCATTAGTTATAGCATAATACCAAGCTGCTGCAGTTTCTTTTGAATCTGCTGGTCTAAATACTGTCATGTTTGGCATACTTCTAAGTGCTGCCAATTGTTCTATAGGCTGATGAGTTGGACCATCTTCTCCAACCCCAATGCTATCATGTGTTAAGACATAAGTTACTGGAAGTTTCATTAATGCTGATAATCTCATAGCACCCTTCATATAATCACTGAATACGAAGAATGTTGCACAGAATACTTTAAGTCCGCCGTGAGCATACATACCATTAGCAATAGCTGCCATAGCATGTTCCCTAACTCCAAAATGAAGATTTCGTCCACTTCTATCTTCTGCAGAAAAATCGCCACCATCATTCATATATGTTTTATTAGATGGTGCTAAATCAGCTGATCCACCCATAAGATTAGGAATTATTTTAGCTAATCTATTAATCATAATTCCTGAAGATTGTCTTGTAGCCATAGGCTTGTCCTCAAAATTCCAGAAATCTTCACTATCAAGAGCTTCCTTATTAATTTCTCCACTCATCCATTTAACATATTCTGCTGCAAGCTCTGGATAATCTCCTGAGTATTGTCTAAATAACTCATCCCAGTTTTCTTCTTTCCATATACCTTCACCAATATACTTATCCATATTCTTGTATACTTCGTCTGGCACATAAAATGAAGGTTCTAATTTCCATCCTAAATTTTCTTTCAATGCTATAACATTTTCTGCTCCTAGTGGCTCACCATGGGCTGAAGCTTTTCCTTGCTTTGCAGGGCATCCAAACCCTATTACGTTTTTAACAATTATAATTGATGGTCTTGCCTTATCTCTCTTAGCTTCATCTATTGCATTAGAAACTGCATCAATATCATTTCCATCTTCAACTTTAAGTACTTGCCATCCATAACCTTCATATCTCTTAGATACATCTTCTCTAAAGGCTATATCTGTGTTTCCTTCAATTGAAATATTATTTGAATCATAAAGCACAATTAACTTTCCAAGTCCAAGTGTTCCTGCTAGTGATGATGCTTCTCCTGAAATACCTTCCATAAGACAGCCATCTCCGCATATTGCATAACTGTAGTGATCTACTATATTATAGCTTGACCTATTAAACTTTTCTGCAAGATAAGCTTCTGCTATAGCCATACCTACTGCATTACAGATGCCTTGTCCAAGTGGTCCTGTTGTAATTTCAACACCTTTAGTGTGACCATACTCTGGATGTCCCGCTGTAAGACTTCCTACTTGTCTGAAATTTTTAATATCATCAATAGTTATTCCATATCCAAATAAGTGCAATAATGAATATTCAAGCATCGAACCATGTCCTGCGGATAATATAAATCTATCTCTATTATCCCATTTAGGATTGTTTCCATTATGGTTCATTTTTGTCCATAATGTAAATGCCATTGTAGCTGCACCAAGTGGCAATCCTGGATGTCCAGATTGTGCCTTTTCAATAGCATCTGCTGAAAGTACTCTTATTGCATTAATACATAGTTTATCTAATTCTTTACTCATGTCTTACCTCACCTCTATATTATTAATTTTATATAAAAAGCCATAGTAATACTATGGCTTAAACCTAATTATTACTATACTCATATTATTTTCCTTTCTAATATAATTATAGCATTATTGTAGAATCATATGTTTTAAAAATTCTTTATTAATCTTATCTGTTCATAATATTTAAATTAAATTATTGTAAAATCATATGCTTTGGAACTCCATCTCTATATTCTATTTGAACTTCACCTTGAATAAGAGGAAGCAAATACTCTATCATTTCATTTTGAACTCCATTACATTCTTTATTAATCCAATTTAGCGGTACACTTTTTTCAACGTTAGCAACTTCAGATACTGGAACACTATCTAATCTAATTTCATAAGGAGTATTGCTTTTACGAATTATAGTAGACATCACACCTGTATTACCATCTACTGCACACTGGCATGCTTTCATACCTAAAAGTTTAGATTCATCAATATCAGTTCTGCTTAAAATATGAGCACTGCATCTTTGCATTAAATTTAGCTCTATTGATCGTACCTTACAGCCTATCTCTTTTCTTACAAAGTTCGCTAATACAGTAGCTGCACCTGATATATATTTATGTCCAAATGAATCTTTCATATCACTTTGAACTTCTTCTGATATATATCTTCCATTTTTGTCCTTGAGTCCTTCACTTATTGCGACTATTACCTTTGATTTGCTTTTTAATTCTTTTTTTACATCTTGAATAAAACCTTCAATACTAAACTCAGTTTCACATAAATATATTAAGTTTGGACCATTTCCACCTGCAAACTTACTTAAAGCTGCTGCTGATGTAAGCCACCCAACATCTCTTCCCATCACTTCCACGATAGTAACTGATTTATTATCATATACATTTACATCTCGCTCTATTTCAGCAAAAGTGGTGGCAATATATTTTGCAGCTGATCCAAAACCCGGACAGTGATCAATTTTTGCTAAATCATTATCTATTGTTTTTGGTGCACCCACAACCTTAATATCATCTATTTTATTTAATTTACAATATTGAGATATTCTATTTACTGTATCCATGGAGTCATTTCCTCCTATATATATAAAATATCCAATATTATATTTTCTAAAAATATCAATAATATTTTTAAGCTTTTCCTCATCCTCTTTTCTATTTCCAAGTTTGTATCTACATGATCCAAGTGCAGAAGATGGTGTGTTACAAAGAATATTCATAGATTCAGTATTTTTAACTTTTTCTTCAATGTCCATAAAGTTCTCTTTAAATACTCCTTCTATTCCATTAATAGCTCCATAGATTGTTCCTATCATATCCTTTTTTGTATATGCATAAGCTATAATCCCAGCTAACGTTGAATTTATTGCAGCTGTTGGGCCTCCAGATTGCGCTACCAAAAGATTCTTCATCCTACATCCATCCTTTCTGCAAATTTTATATATCATTTGCCATTAACTATTTCAACAAGTTCCCTTGCATGATTAGTTAATGTTTCAAAATTACCTTCATTAATCATATTTTTATTTGTTAAATAATTACTGATTCCAGCGCCTACAAATCCTAAATTTAAGAAATCCCTTAAATTTTCTGGAGTAACTCCTGCAGTTGCTATAAACTTAACATTATTAATAGGTCCTAATATATCTTTAATATATTTAAATCCTAATGTAGCGGCTGGAAATAATTTTACAAAGTCTGCCCCAGCATTATGTGCAGATAAAATTTCTGTTGGTGTCATGGCACCTGGAATAGTAACTAAATCTAATTCATTAGCTATTCTTACTATTTCAGTATCTGCATTAGGAGACAAAATATATTCAGCTCCTGCATTTTTTGCTGCAAAAACTTGTGATGGTTTAACTACTGTTCCTGCTCCAACTTTAACTTTGTCATTAAATTTAGAGACTATAGCGCTAATAGCTTCTGATGTCTTTTCAATACATTTTTCGTCATTTTGATCAAATGTAACTTCAACTAATTTAACACCGCCAGCATATAAAGCATCTACTAATTGAAGTAATTTTTCTCCATAAATTCCTCTACAAATTGCTATTATTTTATTTTCTTCAATAAATTTAATTATATCTTTTTTCATTTCATAACCCTCCAAACAATTTAAAATTTATTATAATATCCTATTTAGCAGCCTCTTCTAGCTTAGGTCTCAATAAGCCTAAAATTATTCCAGTAACACAAGAACCAACAATAATTGCAACGATGAACCAAATTTTATGCTCAACAACGGGTAGAACTATAAAACCTCCATGTGGAACATAACATTTTACTTTTCCAATAGCACCAATGATGCAACCTACTGCTGTTCCAATCATTGTTGAAGGAAGAACATGTTTTATATCAGAAACTACGAATGGAATAGCTCCTTCAGTAATTCCAATACAGCCCATAATACCTGCTGCCGCTGCAGTATTTCTATCTCCTTCATTAAATTTATTCTTGAAGAAACGAGTTGCTAAAAAGATTCCTATAGGAGGAACTGCTACTGCAATTCTAAACATACCGTTTGGCTCATATATTCCTTCATTCATTAAAGCTAAAGTAAACATTGATACAGATTTTGTTACAGGGCCACCCATATCAACTTCTCCAAATAATCCAATAAATACTGCAAGTAAAACTGCACTAGCACCATTTAAGCTTCCCATTATACTTGTAATGGCTCCCATAAAGAGAGATATTGGTTTAGCAATTACATAAATATAAAATATACCAAGTACAAATACTGAAACACTGGGAATTATTAAGATTAGCAAAATTGTTTTAATTTGTTTATTAACTTTCCAACCTTTCATCCATTTTACTAGATATCCAGCAGCAACACCTAATACCATTGCACCTAGAAATCCTGATTTTACCTCAACATCGTTTATAGTGACTGAGTTATTTGCTACATAACCTAATATCATACCAGGCGCTAATCCTGGCTTACCAGCAATAGAATATGCAATATAACCTCCCAAAACAGGAATCATCATTGCAAAAGCAGCTTTACCTAGAAGATTAATTTGTTGCATAAAAGGATTTGTTATAGTTACGCCAGTTGGAGTTTTTTCTCCAGTAGCTAAAGATACTGCTAACATAATACCTCCAGCTACAACAACTGGCATCATAAAAGATACACCACTTAGAAATGACTTCTGAATTTCTTTTAGATATTTTTTAACTTCCATTGTTTTCATCTCCTTTTCTACTATTGTTTATCTAAACGTTTTCTACTGTTTGTCTAAAAATTCTCTGCTATTTACATTCAAGCTTTTTACTGTGTGTCTAAAATTTTTTTCTATTTGTCTACAAGCTTAATTGCTTCATCTACAACTCTTTCTGGATGAGAGATAGTTTCATTAACATCTGCATTAAAAATTGTTTTTTCTTCAAAACGTTCCTCACCTTCTATAAGTACTGCAACTGCTAATATTACAACATCTGCTTCATCTACTTCTTCTTGCGATAATTCATTTTCAATTCCTATACTTCCTTGAGTTTCAATTTTTACGTCATAACCTCTTCTTCTACATTCTTTTTCTAATGCCTCCTGAGCCATATAAGTATGTGCGATTCCTGTTGGACATGCCGTAACTCCTACAATTTTCATATTAATTCCTCCTTAAATTTCTTTTTTTATATTTTCTTCTATTTCCATTAATAATTTAAAAATTTCATTGTCATCTTCTACTAATAAATTGTTTCTAAAATCATCATTCATAAGTTTTCTACTAATTTGAGCTAATATCTTTAAATGAAGTGTTTGTTTTTTACTTTCAGGGACTCCTAATAAAAATATTAGTCTAACTGGTCCATTGCCTTCTTCATCCCATAAAATAGGATCTTTACTTCTCATAAATGCAATAAATGCTTCATTAACAGCTTCAGATTTTCCATGTGGAATACTCACTCCATATCCTATTGATGTTGAAAACTCCTTTTCTCTAGTTTCTACTGCCTCAATATATTTGTCTAAATCAGTGATATATCCCAGATCATAAGATTTTTTTCCTAAAAATCTAATAATATCTTCTTTGTTTTTCAATTCTGAATCTAGTACAATTAACTCTTTATTGATCATCTCCAATGCCTCCTAACTGTCTGAATATCTCTTCTTCGTTTTTTCCTATTAATAAATGACTGATTTTTTCCTTGGTCTCCACAATATGATATACCTCTGATAACATATTTTTCACTTTTTTCATATCTTTAATTGAAATACATATTAAAATAATAGTGTTTACATACTTGTTATCCCAGCGAATAAAATTCTTTAAAGTCATAATTCCTAATTTGCTCTCTTTAACAGTTTCAGGGGATGCATGTGGTATTGCTGCACCTGATGCTAAGGATGTGGTTCCAATTTTTTCTCTTTCCAAAATAGATTCCTTAAAACCATCATTTGTCCACTTCTTTTCTTCCATAACTTTTATAAATTCAGATAAGCACTCTTCTTTAGTATGATAGTCACGTTCTGTAAAAATGAGATCCTTATCAATAATCTCTGATATATATTTAAAATTGTACTTTTCTGTTTCAGGCTCTAAAGTATTCTCTCTATAGAATATATCTGCATAAAACTTAGATATATTTTTCAAATCAGAGTTAGTTACTAAAGGTGAAACATATATTACTGGTTTCTTGCTTATATCTAATTGAACTGATGAAATTATAAGATCCACATTATCAATATCATTTTCATAAATTTTACGTATAGGAACAACTTCCACAATATCCTGTGATGGTAAAAATCTTTTTATTTTATTAGCAATTAATTCTGATGAGCCTATGCCTGTAGGACACACAATTAGGATTTTCTTAACCTGTATTTTTCTATCAATTGCTGCTTGGAAGTGTACCATAATAAATCCCACTTCATCTTCTGTAAGAGTTATTCCTAATTCCTTCTCTGCTATAGACATTGCATACCATGTTGAACTAAAAGTTACTGAATATTGGATTTTTATCTCACTTAATAATGGATTTTCTATTCGCATTCCCATCTTCAATCTATATTCCATTGGGATTAAGTGAAACATGATACCATCGAATAATTTTTGATCTTTTGTAAGATCCACATGCATTATAGTACTCATTTCATTTATTATGTCAGCTACGATTTTTTTGTATTTTTTTGTTTTAACTTTATTTTTTAGCTGAGACTTTAAACCATGTGCTATAAGCTGTCTATTTAAATAATCTATATCGCTTTCACTAAAACTAATATTTAACTCTCTAGCAATAACTTCTAATATATTTTTGGCAATTGGATACGTATCTAAAGCTTTTATTTCTTCAAAAACGAAATTTCTCTCAAAATACATATGATTTCCATTTGCAATTCTATATATAAGTACTAGTAAAGTTACAATCAAAGATTTAAAATAATGATCTGATATAGATATATTTAAAGTATCTTCAATTTCATTAACTATTTTAAATGACATTTCTACAATTTTAATTGGGTATACTTTTGGTAATACTTGTGGTGCAACTTTAAAGAAATCCTCCACTGTTAGAACTTTTCTTTCTTCTAAAAGTAAATTTGTAAAGACTTTTAATGAGTGTTGCTTCTGAAATTCTGTTCCAATAATTCTGGTTCCTTTTTTATCTGATTGTATTGAAACAGTTTCCTCATTTAAGTAAGAACTAATCACATCCATATCTTTGATTATAGAGGTTTTACTTACTAAAAAATGCTCTGATAATTTCTGATATGATATGGTTTTCTCCTCAACCAATAGAAGTCTTGCTATTTCTAGCTGTCTTTCTTTCGTTGTAATAGCTTGTTCCTTTTCATTGCTCAAGTTTAAGGATTGTAGTAATTGGATTTTTTCTTCTAGGCTGCCTACTAATTTAATTCCTTGACTTGGTTTTCTATCAATCTTCACATTAAATTGATTAATATAGACATTAATTGTATTAATATCGCTATATAAAGTTCTTGGAGAAACATTTAAAATACTAGAATAGTAATTCATGGATTTATAATCATCTTCATTGAACATAATTTTTATTAAATCTTTATTTCTAGTAGTTAAGTTTACCATAATTTTTTCCTCCTTTATATAGAAAAAGAAAAGCTTTTCTTTATGCTTTTATAATATCATTATTTCTTTTTTTAATATATTACATCTTATTTCTACAACAATCTTGCAATTTATATAATATTTTATATATAATATTTTACATTAATTTATAATATTTTCGATAATTAGTAAGCTATATTTTTTGAATAATATTCATTGACAATAATTCATTCGAGATATATACTAAGCTTAGATAGTAAAATCTTCTATATTTAGAAAGAATTGTTAACATGAGAATATCAAAAGATCCAGAAGTAAGAAAGCGGGAAATGATAGATACAGCTATGAAAGTATTCTCTCAAAAAGGATATGAAGCTACTTCAATGACTGACATCGCCAAAGAAATGAATGTAGTTCCAGGACTATGCTATAGATATTTTAAATCTAAACAAGAGCTATATGATACAGCAGTTTCTATATATGCAAAAGAATGCAGCGCTCCAATTATACAAATTCTAACTAAGAAACATCTTCAGCTAGAAGACTATTTTAAATTAATCAGTGAAAAATTTATTGCCTCAGATGGAAATGAACAATATCATGATTTTTTTCATAAAGAAGGTAATGAAATGCTTCATAAGCAGTTAGAAAATGAAATGCTTAAAATAATGCTGCCTTATGTAGAAAATTTTTTTGAGAATTTAAATAACAAAGGTGTTATTCATATTGATGACATAAAATATACTTCCGCTTTTATCTTATATGGACAAATGCCAATTATAAACGATGATACTCTTTCTTCTGAAGAAAAATCAGAAAAGATGATAAAATTTATAAGAAAATTAATAAGCTAATAACCTCAGTTTTTAAACTGAGGTATTTAAATAAAATACGAGTGAATAATCATCAATGAAAAATATTCAATAAAGGAGTAATAAGTATGGAAAATAATATTAAACAAACTACCAAGCTACACTTTGATGAAATTGCCGAAGATTATAATAATAGTTCCAATGGCAGGTTTGTAAAGTGCATGTATGAAGAAATAATAAACAGAGTTTCAGAAATACAGCCTGAAAATATCTTAGATTTAGGCTGTGGAAATGGCAATGTTTTAGATGCTCTTGCTAAATGTACAGATTCAAAGTTATTTGGATTAGACTTATCTGAAAACATGATTAATGAAGCAAAGAAAAGACTTAATGATGATATTGAATTAAAAATAGGTGATTCTGAAAATTCACCTTATGAAGACAATAAATTTGATGTTGTTATCTGCAATGCTTCTTTTCACCATTATATACATCCTAAAAAAGTATTAAATGAAATTAAGCATGTACTTACCCCTAATGGCATTTTTATATTAGGCGATCCAACAATCCCCTGCAATTTGTTATTAAAAATAATAAATAAATTCTTGCCTATGAGCAATTCTGGAGACTATAAACTCTATAACCAAAAAACAATTTCTTCATTGCTTAGTGAATGTGGATTTACTCCTTCTAATTTTAAAAAATTAAATTATAGATCATTTGTAATTAATGCTAAAGCTATAGATTAAAATTTATATCCTGTTCTTAAAAAATAAAATCTATGGTTCTACACAAATACTGCAAAAATAACTTACAACGAATATAATTTCTAATAAACATAAATAGAATATAGTATACTATCCTTAAGGGCATTATACTATATCTTTTATGAGGTTTATATTATGACTATAAGGCATTTAAAAATATTTATGACAGTTGCTGAATGTGGCAAAATGAGAAAAGCTGCAGAGCTTTTATACATATCTCAGCCATCAGTAAGTCAGGCTATTCGTGAGCTTGAAGAATACTACAATGTTAAGCTTTTTGAACGAATTTCTCAGAAACTCCATATTACAGAAGAAGGTACGTTGTTACTATCCCATGCTCAGCATATTGTTGATTCATTCGAAAATATGGAACTTGCTATGAAAAACATAGGCAAATCAACTAAAATAAGAATTGGCGGAAGTGTATCTGTCGGGACATATTTAATGAATGATATTATTGAACGTCTTGAAAGTAAAGTTCAAAATATAGATACTTTTGTTACTATAAATAATACATTTGAAATTGAAAATATGATATGTAAGAGCGAACTTGATGCGGCCATAGTTGAAGGTATAATTAAAAGTCCAGATATTATAAAAATCCCATTTTGCGAAGATGAATTAGTTATGGTTGTGGGAAAAACTCATCCTTTTTATAATAAGAAAAAGCTAAATCTTTCTGATTTAGAAGGCCAATCTTTACTTTCAAGAGAACCGGGAAGTGCTGATAGAAATCAATTTGAACAATTTTTATATGAGCATAATATTAATGTTATAAAAAAATGGACCTGTACAAATACAGAGGCTATCAAAAACGCTGTTATTAATGGCAAGGGAATTGCAATTTTATCAAGAATGCTTATAAAAGATGAATGTGAAAAAGGACTTCTAAAAATATTAGTCTTTGAAAATATAAGCATAAATCGTCAGATTAAACTTATATATCATAAAAATAAATATATTTCAAAACCAATCGAGGAGCTTATTGACATATGCTCTAACTTTAATATGATTTCTAAATAACAAAAAAGTATCAGATAAATAAATCTTGTAATTACAAAATTCATTTTCTGATACTTTTTATATCTAATATTTAAATGACAATTTCTAATCTTTTATTATGCTATATTTCCTTATAATTTATTATGTTATATTTCTTTATAATATAAGATTTCAACTATAGCGATATATTTCTATTATTTTAAATAAACCTAGAATATAAAATCTTTTATTAAATAAAGCAATGTTCCTACTAATCCACTTCCAAAGATAATTGTAATAGCACTTGCTTTATATTTTCTAAGTATGTATAAACATCCTCCAAATAATATAAACTCTATCCCTCTAAAATCACTGACTGCAAATGAAGAAATATCACTTTGGAATAAGCCAAGCATTAATATTGATGCTCCTGCTGATCCAATAAGAGCAACTATTGCTGGTCTTAGTGCAGCTAATACAGTTTTAATTCCACCAAAGCTTCTATATTTATAATAAAAATGAGCTAAAGTCAAACATATTATAAATGATGGAATAATACATCCAAGTGTACATACAAATGCTCCAAATTGTCCTGCAACCTTTGTTCCAACAAATGTAGATGCATTAATAGAAATAGGACCTGGCGTCATTTCTGCAATTGTTACCAAATCACTAAATTCTGCTATTGTCATAAGTCCATGTATATTAACAATTTGTGCCTGTATAAGTGGAATTGCTGCAATCCCCCCACCAACACTGAAAAGCCCAACTTGTATAAATGCAAAAAATAGCTTTAATAATAACGTCATCTTAGCTATGCCTCCTTCCTGCTCATTGATACAAATACATCAATAATTCCTATACTTAAGCAAATTAATATTATAAGCATTGCACTTACACTAAAGAAGTAAGTACTTATAAAGGCAATAACCATCATAGCAATGTACTGATGTTAGTATAAAGTAGTGGACACATTAAGTCGAACTAAGTAAAATAATATTTAGTTAGAAAGGATGTGTCCATATATGGGAAAGGGCAGAAGATA
>JAHAIU010000516.1 GCA_018372555.1 Clostridium sp. | reverse complement strand
AAAAAGGATTTTTAGAATATGAGCCTATTAAAAAAGATGAAAATACACTTCCTAATCTTAATGTAGGAGATAAGATAAATACTAATTTTAAAGCAATAGAAAAAGTGACACAAGCACCAGGTAAAATGACAACAGAAATGCTTAGTAATTACCTTAAAAATCCTTTTAAGAATTATGAGATAGAAAATGAAGAAGAAGACTATAAAGCTATTTTAGAGGGATTAGAAATAGGTACAGAAGCAACTAGAACTGGAATTATTGAAAATGCTAAAAAGTATAAATATATATCTGAAAACAAATCAGTTCTATCTATAGAACCATTAGGAAGAAAATTAATAGAAACATTAGATAAATTGAATGTAAATTTATCTAAAGAAAAAACAGTAGAATTTTCACGAATACTTAAAAAAGTATATAAAAATGAATTAAATATAGATAGAGCAGTTGACTTAATTTCTAATGAATTAAAATCAATTTTAGAAGATAGTAAAAATATAGAGATTGAAGCAATAAAGGAAGAAAAAGAAGTTATAGGGAAATGTCCTCGTTGTGGCAAGAATATATATGAAACATCAAAATCATTTTCATGTGAAGGTTATAAAGATGAACCAAAGTGTCAGTTTACTATTTGGAAAGAAGATAAGTTTTTTAAAGATAAAGGGAAGAAGGTTACAAAGTCAATTGCTAAAAATCTTTTAGCTGGAAAGAAAGTGAAAATGACAGGTTTAAAAAAGAAGGATGGTAAAGGCACTTATGATGCTTTTGTTAGTTTAAATGATAATGGGAAGTATGTTAACTATAAATTAGATTTTAGTAAGTAGAAAGTGAGGAATTTAATATGGGTATATTTAAAAGGGATTATAATTATAATCCCTATTTTTTCAATAAAATTCAGCCAGTAGGTGGAATAAAATTTAATCCTAGAAGTATTGTTAAGGGGGATGGTTATGAAGCATGTTTAAGAATTTATGATTTTCCAACATCTGTTGATGAATTTTGGTTAGGTAAGTTGATAGATATAAAAGATGTAACAGTAACTATTGATGTTGAAACTGAAGATAGAAGTAAGGCTTTACAAAGTTTAAATAGTGCTATAAGCGAGAATGTAGATAGGGCTAATAGTTTGAAGAATAACATTGATATTATAGAAGCAAATAATGCGACAAGTATTCTAATGGGGTTAGTAAATGATATTACATCAAGGGATGAAGTAATAAAGTTAGTAACTATTAGATATTATTTATCTGCTAAAACTGAAATAGAGTTAGAAGAAAAAATTAAACAAGTATTAACTAAACTTGAAGGGTTAGGTTATAGGGGAGCAGTTTTTCTAAATGAACAAGAATATGAGTGGAAATCTTTATTTTTAA
>JAHAIU010000075.1 GCA_018372555.1 Clostridium sp. | reverse complement strand
ATTTAATAAGTTCTTTTTCTTCTAAACGTTTTAAAGCAGGATATAAAGTTCCTTCTCCCATACTGTATGAAAAATCGCTCTTCTCTTTAATTTCTTTAGCTATTTCATATCCATAGGTATCTTTTGTATTAATAATTGAAAGTATTAATATGTCTATACTTCCTTTCATTATTTCTTTATCCATAAAGTCACCTCCTAAAAAACAAACATACATCGTAACACTATATACATAGTATCACGATGTAATATTTTTGTAAAGTTTTTCCTGAAATTTAAAATTAATTTTTCCTGAAATTTAAAATTAATTTTTCGTAAAATTAAATAAATATTAATTTATCTAGTACTTAACACTATATAAAAACTCCACTCTTAATTGATAAAAACATTACAACTTTAGCTTGCCATTTATATACTGGCATTTTATAACTAAAAAAAAGATACTAATCTTCTGAGGATGGAGCATCTTATTTTGCTTTTTATTTCGACGTCAAGTCCAATAAATTTTATAGGAATCTTTAGTTGAGTTAAGCAGATCATAAAAAGTCAAAAACCCCGTAGCTATCCTACTAGAGATTTAAAAATATTACTTTAGAATTATAGCAAAAGTGGTAATCTAAAACTTGTTTTTGTATATAGGAACTTTCACAGAGTGAATTTAGGTATAATATATACATAGAAAATAAATGGAGTATACTTATTTAAAGTGATATAAGAATAGAATTTTTACAAAAGAATGAAATACTATTGGGGGAAATAAAAAATGGATAATTACATAATTGATACAGTAGATCAAAATGATATTAGTAAAATTATAGATATTTATAATTCTAATAAAACTTTCTTAGAAAATCATGTGGGTATTTCAAAGGTTTCTAAAGACTTTATAGTTAATGAAATCGAAGAAATGAACAATATTGGCTTCAGTTCTTTAGTTATAAAAAACAATGAAGGTAATATAGTTGGTATATGTGATTTTAAAATTGGAGATGAAGTCTATTTATCTTTATTAATGATTGATGCTAATTTAAAAGGAAATGGATTAGGTAGAATTATATATAATCAGTTAGAGAAAATATTTAAAACTAAAAATTCTAAGAGAATTAGAATAGATGTTGTATATGATTATGAAGAAAATGCACTTGGTTTTTGGGAGAAACAAGGATTTGTGCCTTCTGAAGAAATACAACTAGAATGGAATGGATATAAGTCTAAAGCTATTAAAATGTATAAGAATATTTAGTAATAACATAATCCAATGCACAAACAAAAAAATATCTGTTAGATAAATTCTAATTTAAAGAGTAAATTAAATTTACTTTAAATCAATACACTTAATATATTGCAATTTAAAAGGATGTCCTTACGGGCATCCTTTAGTGTTAATTAATAAAGATATTTCTATCTTCGTTACATATAAGTTCTATGTCCTTTCCATCTCTAGTTTTTGTTATGAGTTTCACCTTATAACCCCAAAGATCGAATACATATTTTAAAGTTTCTTTTGCGTAAGATAATTCAAGTTCTCTTCCATCATAGTAGTGCTCTAATGTTAAGGTTAAGTCTCTTCTATTTAAGTCTACAACCCTAATGTAAGGAATGGAGGCTACTCCACAAGTATCAGCTAAGTAATTTCTAATTTCTCTCCAGCCCTCTTCATCTGATACTTCCTTGATTTCATATTCAAAACTTTTCTTTGCATATTGGAATAAATTTAATTCCTGACAAAGCTCTTTAGTTAAATATTTTCTTAAGAAGGAGCTATCTCTTTCTGTTCTTCTTACTTCAAAGATTTTCTCTCTTCCATATCTTTTATCAATATCTTCAAAAACCTTAAATCCTACATAATAAGGATTTAATCCACCAACCATTGGTGCAACAACATCATTATGCCTCTTTAAGAATTCAAAATGAAGTCCAGTCTCTAATTCCAGTGATTTTAATATATTGTAATGCCAGAAGCTTGCCCATCCTTCATTCATAGTCTTAGTTTCTATTTGAGGTATAAAATACTCCGTTTCTCTTTTAACTATTCTTAATATATTTTTTTCCCATTCCTCTAATGAGCTATATTTTATTATAAAACCTATAACATCATCTACAGGTTCAATTGGGATTTTATTTACCTCTGGAAATGGGGTAGTATCTTCCCCATCTAAAAGCCCTCTATTTTCCTTTTTAGTATAATAATCTTTTACTAAACTATCTCTGACTTCTTCATTGCTTATTTCATTAACTCCAACTACTCTTGGAATTTGATATCTTATTGCATGTGCTGCATCTAATATTTTTTCAACCCTTTCATATCCAATATTTGGATTATTAATATACCCTCTAATTATCTCCGCATCTAACTTAAACATTTCAAGAGCTGCTTTAGCATTAGTTCCTTCAGTGAACATTCTATTATTAGCAAAGAAATCATTATGTCCATATACATGAGCCATAGTTAATATTTGCAATAGTAATGTATTTTCTCTCATTAAATATGCAAGACAAGGATCTGTATTTATTACCATTTCATAAGGTAATCCTGTCATATTTAGTGAGTATAAAGTTTTATTCTTATCATATGCCTTACCATAACTCCAATGAGGATATTTAGATGGAATCCCTACATAAGCTTCATAGCCTAGCATTTCATTAAAGCCTATAACTTCAAACTCTTGTGGATAAAATTTAAGGCCAAAGTCTTTTGCTTTTTTTTCAATAATTTCATTCCAATTTTCTAAAGTGCTAAGATTGTATTCCATTCCTACTCCTCCTTTAGCTCTTTAGATAGCATAATCTTTAAAGCTTCCCATAAATCCTTCTTTTCCTTTACTATTACCGAAGTAAAGTTCTTACAAGCTACTTCTCTATTAAACCTATAATACATAGTTGTAGAGTAAGTTGATGGTAAAAGTTCTGCATATCCAAACATATTACTAATTTCACATAGTTTCTTTACAGAATTAATGGCCCTTTCATTATCTTCACTCCAGTTATCCCCATCACTTGCATAAATAGGATAAATATTCCACATAGTTGGTGGATACTTTTCTTCAACAAGCTTTAAGGCTGTGTTAATTCCACTAGATATATAAGTTCCACCTGATTCCGCCTTATGGAAAAATTCAAACTCATTAACTACCTTAGCTACAGTAGTATGAGATATAAATTCAAAGGCTATATTATTATACTTTCTACTTATAAACCTTGATAAAACGTAGAATAAGGATCTAGCTAAATATTTCTTACTGCTATCCATAGAACCTGAAACGTCCATAATAAATATCATAACTGCATTACTTTCTTTTTTAGGTCTCTTCTTAACTTTATAATACCTAATATCATCTTCCCTAAATGGAAATCTTTCAATATTATCCTCTAACCCAGCTTCTATTAAGGCTCTTTTTTTGCCCTGCTTTCTAGAAATCTTAGCTTGAACTGTCTTCTTCTTTGCAAGTCTTGGATTAATACCATACCTTTGATATCCCCTTTTTCTTGCAGCACTTTCAGTTATTATTTCTGAATACTTCTTCTTATCTAAATTAGGTAACTCTAGATCTTCAACTATATAATCCATAAGTTCATCTAAAGTTATCTCTGTTTCATATACATCTTCACCAGGGCTGTTTCCAGCCCCTTTATTACCTTTTTGCCCTTGGTTTTGGCTTCCATCTGAAAGCTTATCCCCTCTTTTTTCTTCACCAGTCCCAGTGGCAACCCCTTTATTATTTCTTCCAAATACAAATTGATATTCTTTTATTCCCCTAATAGGTATTTTAAACTTCTTATTTTTAGTTTCACCTATTATGCTCTCTTCAGATAGTATGTCTCCTAAGTTTTCCTTTATAGATTTTTCAACTAATTGCCTATGACGCCTTCTATCTTCTATAGATCTATCATGTTCTAGAGGATTGTCTGCATTATCTCTAAAGATTGCCATTTTATCAATCCTTCCATAAGTTGTTAGCAGCATACTTAAGTATTACATCACAGCAATGCAAGCAATACCCGTTATTTTGCATTTCCTCAACCATGGAATTATATTTTTCTGCTTGTTCAGAATCTCTAACTCTAGACCTAGTTATTATTCTAGACAGATCTTTTACAGATGCCATAAGTTTCTTTTCTATTGCTTCCTTTAAAGGTTCATAAGAATTATAAGCTATTTTGCTACCATTTCTAACTAAGTAGAACATATATGAAGTAACATCAGCTCTAAATCCCTTGCATGAGTTTTCTGATACTCCAATTTGCTCTTCTATACTTCTCATAAATTCTTCATCAGGATTTAAATCTTCACCAGTTGATAAATCTTTAATTTTACTCTTATTAACAAAGGCTTCTGCATTATCTATATAATTATCAAATAGACTTTCAGCTTGTTCTCTAAATGAATGTATAAATGCCTTTGTAATTTCCTTTTCTAAAATCTTATTATATTCTTTTCTAATAGTATCTTGGATAAACCCTAGATACTTCTTCTTATCTTCAGCTGCAATATCTAATTCCTTAACTGACCTAACTATGCTTTCCATTATACTTAAAGGATTAATACAATTATGCTCTGAACTTGATAAAGCATTATCTATAGCCTTAATTATAAATCTTGTACTAATTCCCTTCATTCCCTCGTAAGAACCTGCTTCTTCTCTAAGCTCACTAATATCAATCCTCTTAGTTCCACCCTTTTCAACTATATCTTCGCCGTTATAAATCTTAAGCTTAGTTATAGGGTCAACCTTAGCTGATGGTGCTAATCTTGATAAAATTGCAAACATAGCTGCAATTTCAATTGTATGAGGTGCAATATGGGCATTAAAGTTACTCTTCTTTAATATTTTTTCATAAATCTTAACTTCTTCATCAAGCTCTAAGCAATATGGAACTTCAATCTTAACTATTCTATCTAAAATAGCTTCATTAGTATGATCTGACTTAAACTTATTCCATTCAGCTTCATTTGAGTGAGCTATAATAAGTCCATCAAAATAAATCATTGAACCTTTTCCTGGTGAAGGAACAGATTTTTCTTGAGTTGCAGTAATTATAGTATGAAGATATTCAACATCATTTTTAAATACTTCTATAAACTCAACTAAACCTCTATTACCAACGTTAAATGCACCATTTAATGAAAAGATTCTTGGGTCATCTTCTGGATACATATCCATTTTAGATATATCAACGGAACCTGTTAATATTGATGTATCTTGGTTATTAGGATCAACTGGTGGTACTACACCTATTCCTTTTCTTGATCTTATAGAGAAGCCTTTTCTTTCAACGTCAAAGTTTTCATATTCACCATGATGTTCATTTAATAATTTGTACTTACATACAGGACATAAATCTCCCTCTATTTTAACTCCTAATAACTTTTCAAATTCAGGTCTTAAGTGGTTAGGTATTAAATGTAGTGGCTCCTCATGCATTGGACATCCTTTAATAGCATAAATAGGCTCACATTGAACTAAAGCTTTCTTTAAAGATTCAACTAAAGAAGATTTACCTGCTCCAACTGGTCCAACTAAATATAAAACTTGCCTAGCCTCTTCACCATTCATAGATGCTGAGTGGAAGTAATTAACTAGCTTCATTACTACTTTATCAATACCAAAGAAGTCATCCTTAAAGAATCCATATTTTCTTATAGAATCATTACCATATATCTTTTTAACTTTAGGGTTCTCTTCGCCCCTTAATACTTCTACACCCTTACTAACTACCATGTCATAAATTCGTTTATGTGAAAGCTTAGCTATATCTGGGTTTTCCTTTACTATTTCTAAATAATCTAGAAAAGTTCCTTCAAATTTTTCCTTATTTCTGCTTTCTCTATCACTTTTTATAAATTCCTTAAAATTCAAATGACACCCCTCCTTTTTATAAAATATATTCATTCTCCTACTTTATATATGCCAAAATGTATTATAAAGTTTACTGTAAAATATTACCTTTTGTTTTTTATAGATATGCTATTAATTAATTTATGGTGACATTAAAAAATAAAATTTTATGGTTCTAAAAATGAAAAGCGCTATAAAATTTACTAATAAATTTCATTATTATTGTTAATAATAAGAATAAAGGTTTTATAAAAATTAAACTTTGATAATTTATTAATTATCAATATTGATAAATTAATAACTATTATTAATTAGTAACTTTTATTGATAATTTGATTATAATATAGTATAATGAGTTTAGAGAATTAAACATAAAGGGGTGTTGTATATGGACGGACTAGCATGTATGCTTAGTAAGAAGTGTAGAAGAGAGAAATCAAAAGAAATCGTTAAGAATATGGACGATGAACAAAAGGCTTATGAAGAAATTTATGATAAAAAATAAATCTTAGACTTTGCTTATACTTTATAATATAAAACCTTATAAAAGTAGAGTGCGTATATAATTGCACTCTACTTTTTTACTTTATTAATCTATTGTAAATGGTTCTAAGGAATTATCTATAACTTCTACGCCACTACTAGAAAAAGCACTACCAACTACAGTATTTTTGTTAATCCTATACTTAAAATATTGAGCATTATATAGAATAGTCATTCTATTAATATCAAAAACTTCCTCGTTAAAACTTAATCCTTTAGATATTTCAAATACATATTCCCTTTCTTCATCAGGACTAAAGTAAAAGCTAAAAGTGTGTTTATCTCCCTCTTTATAATCCAAAAGAGCTTTTCTTTCAGCATTATCGTAACCACTAAAGGTAGGTTGTCCCTGCGAATTCCCTGAAAAGTTTAAGGACATATTATTAAAACTAGCATAATAATCAGTATTATTCTTTATACTTACTTTTATTTTATAAATATTTTCATCCTCTTCAAACCCAACATATTTTATTATTGGCTTACCCTCATCATAGCTCATTGAATCTTTATATAGAACCTTATCACCTAAAATAAATTTAAATCCTATTATAAAAATTAAACTTATTGCAAAAATACTTAAACATATAGATATAAACTTTTTATTCATATTCTAACCTCCTATCCTATATCTCTTTTTTCATATATTTTTGATGATATATACATTGAGACTAAGAATATAAATATTGCTATCATAAATAATAATATAATGTATATAGTTACTGCTAAAACCTTATAATCATAATTATTAAAATTAAATATTCTATAAATTATAACACCTATTTTTCTAGATAAACTTATCAAAATAGTTTCCGTCCCATTTTCAATAAACTTATTAATAGTACTACTACTATGACTTAAATATCCAATAACAATAGTAATAAAAGGTGCTATTATTCTAGAAACTTTATATCTGTATTTAAAAGTAATTGGTAGTATTATTGAAAAACTAAATAATATAGTTAAACTACTTACAATCATATCTTGTAGTACCATACTTCTAACTGAATTCAAAATATTTATTCCATATAATAGATACATTAGTATATTTGATAAAAATAATATTAATAGCACTAATATATATTTTGAATAAACTACATCTTCTCTTTTATTTGGAAGACTCATCATGTAGCTTTCACTATTATTTAAACTATCATAATAAAAACTATTCATGACTATCATATAAGTAAATATTATGGGTAAAATTGTTGGGAAAATAAAAGAAAAAACACTTAATAAAAATAATCCTACTAAAAATGTTAATATAACTGTTTTTAAGGATTTAACTTTTAATGACACTAATAAATCCTTTTTTATTAACTGAAGCATTATTTCTCCCCCCTTATATAGTGGTACATTATATCTTCGAGACTTGGAATACTTATATTTTCAGAATCAAAATTATTTTCATTAATAAATAAACCTTCTTCGTAATATTTATTTTTCTTATAAGATATAAAATCTAAATTACTATTATCAAGTTCTTCTTTTGATCCTCTAAATATTCTATATTTTTCTTTTATAGACTCCATATCTTCTGTAAATACTAGCTTGCCTTTATTAATAAAAGTAATATAATCTGCAATTCCATCTAAGTCTGATGTAATATGAGTAGAAATAATTATGCTTTTATCTCCATCTTCTATAACTTCTTGAAGCAGTTTAAGTATATCTTTTCTTACTATTGGGTCAAGTCCTGCTGTAGGCTCATCTAAGATTATTAATTTCGCTTCATGTGATAATGCACCAGCTAACATAACCTTAATGCCTTCTCCTTTGGATAAATTACCTATATAACTTTTCTTACTAATTCCAAAACTATCAATATAGCTATTAAATTTACTTTCATCAAACTTAGAATAAGATCCTTGAAGTATTTTCTTATAATCCTTAATATTTAAATGCTGATAAAAATTGAAGTTATCAAAGACAAATCCAATTTTATCTTTTATATAGACTTCATCTTCAAAAATATTTTTATTAAAAATTTTTATATCTCCCTTATCTGCTCTTAATAGACCTAATAGTAGCTTTATTAATGTTGTCTTCCCTGATCCATTTGGACCAATTAGCCCCATAATAAATCCTTCTTTTAATTTAAAAGAAATATCTTCAAGGCTGAACTTTCCTCTAGTTTTACTTAAATTCTCAATCCTAATCATAATAATCTCCTTCATAAAGCAAATCTATCATATTTTTAATATCACTTTTCTTTAGTTTAATAGATCTAGCTATACTTAGAACTTCCTCTAGCTTTTCTTCAATTTCCTTTAGTTTTTCTTCATATACTAGCTCCTTATTATAATAAGAAACATAGCATCCCTTTCCTCCTACTGTTTCTATAAAGCCTTGAGATTCTAATTCATCATAAGCTCTTTTTGTAGTAATCACACTAATATTTAAATCTTTAGCTAATGATCTAATAGAAGGGAGTTTTTCATTCGGCTCTAAACTTCCATTTATAATTCCTTCTTTTATTGAATTCACTATCTGCTCATAAATAGGAAGCTTTGAGGAATTACTTATTAATATTTTCATATTTTCACCTCGATACTACTGTTATTTCTGTTAATACTGTATATGTATACTATATACAGTATATTTATTATTAGTCAATAGTTTTTTTAAGTTTTTTATCTCATAATTCCTATTGCTAACACTTCCATCTTCTATAATGAGTAGCTAAACACTTTATATTTTTCTAATAGGTTTAATAACTGTAACAATATGATTTTTTAAACTTATAATAATTATAAAATACTGTATAGGAGATTTTAAATGAATTACAATGATGATGATTCAATAAACAATCCAGATATCAATGATTTTAAAGCCCCTAGTGAAAGTCGTATTCCTAACTTTCCAGGACAGCCTCCAGTATTTCCTGGGCAATTCCCTAATCCTCCAGGCCAATCACCTAATGCCCCTGGGCAATTTCCTAATGTTCCTGGTGGAAGCAATTTAAATATAGGGCCACCTCCAAACTTTACTCCACAAAAAAATAGTCCTGGTGTACAAAGCTTAAATCAAGGTGGTCCTCAAACTAAAGCAGTAAGTCCTGGCTCTATAAGCTTCTGTCTATTTAGATTCACTTATATTTGGGAGAGAAGAGGCCGAAGCTATTGGGCTTACCTATTAAATGTAGATAGACGAAGCGTTTCAGGTTTACGTTGGTTCAGAAATACTTGGGTATTCTTTGGATTAGACTTAAGACAAATCGATTCCTTTGTATGTTTTAGAAACTCAGATACTATTTTAGATACTGATGAATTAAGAGAAAATTCTTCAGAGAATGACTCAATTGATACTAATTCTTCACATAACAATAGATTACTCTTCAGCAGAAAAGAATATAGTACAAATAATGTTAAAAATACTTATGTAAGAGTTTTAAAAAACATTGATATTTCCGAGGAAAAAAACGAATATATAACTAGCTATATTGGTGAAATAGATGATAATGAACTAACAATAAAAATCCCTACAAAACTTCATAGAAATACTAGCTATAGAATAGTTTTAGAAATTAAATATCCTGAAAAATTTAGTGAAAGTCTAGTTGGTGATTTTAATAAATGTGCAAACGAAGCTGCTGAAAATGTACTAGATATACTAGATGAATTTAGAGAAGACTCAAGAGCATTTACACCATTAGATGTATTTAGCAATTCAACTAAAAATATAGGAAAGACTATTAAATCCTTCTCAGAAGAATTCCATAAAAAGCTTAAAAACTTCAAATTACCAAGAGAAATAACAAGACAAATAGAATTTAAAATATCCGAAGAAAAAGTTAAATCTCCTTGGGTATAAAAACAAAAAATTAGCAATATGTTGTCTTCTAGTGACTTGGAGCTTGCAACGGAACAAGGAAGATAACATATGCTATTTAATTATTGAAACTCAATGCTCCGCTTGAGTTTCTTCCTTATAGTATGCATGAACTCAAAATTAAAAAAATTAGCAATAAGTTATCTGCAGGCGACTTGGAGCTCGCGACGGAGCACAAAGATAACTTATGCTAATTTTTTTATTATTCTACACAGATTCTTTTTTTTCGTTGTACACTGTTATTCCAAGGGTTAACGCTAGTCCTCCCCATAGAACTACTGCCCCTAGTAAGAAAAATGCCATTGCTACATTTGTCATATCTAATCAATCCCCCTTTTTATTTAATATATAAAGTTTTCTTTTTAATTCTAATCAATTTATCCGATCGCTACCATTGCTAACACTCCCCCTCCTATAAGTGGGAGCTAAGCAGTGCTACGCGCCTGGATTAGTTCTTCTAACCTTCAGATGGAGTAGGGTATTCCTGTTAAGAAAACTCCACCTGAAGATAAGAATCACTTTATAACTCTAATGAATTATTATCTAATAAACTATCTTTTTTCCACTTCTTTTTACTGATTATTAATGCTAGTATTATTCCAAATCCAATTATGCTCCATCCATAAGCAAATAGTGCTGAGAGTTGATACCCTCCATATGGTGTCTTTATTTCAGTTAATACGCTTTGTACTAACATAAACAATAGTATAGCTGGAGTTACGAATTTAACACAAATATTCCACCACTTACCGATTTTAAAGTAAGAAATCTCATTTGTATGCTTTCTTACTACATCTGCATTAGATATCCATCCAATTAATACAACTTCTAATAATCCAACAACTACTATTCCATAGTTATTTATAAAGTTATCTATAATATCTAATAAGTATAATCCTGCACCAGTTGAGTACAAGCTACCAATTGCTATTCCTATTATACAAATAACTGCTACTACCTTATTTCTAGCCCATCCAAACTTGTCTATAAATGGAGCTGAAACTGCTTCTATTAATGAAACTGAAGAAGTTACCCCTGCAAATAATAAACAAATAAAGAACAACACTCCTAAGAATGTTCCTACAGCTCCCATTTCACTAAATACTGCTGGGAAAACTACAAAGGCCAATCCAACCCCACTTGAAACCACTTCGCTCATTGGAACTCCCTTTATATTTGCCATAAATCCTAATATTGAAAATACTGCTATAGCCGATAAGAATTCAAAACCGCAGTTTGCAAAGGCAGTCATAAATGCACTATTATTTATATCAGTTTTCTTCGGCAAATAACTAGAATAAGTTATCATAATTCCCATAGCTAAACTTAATGAAAAAAATACTTGTCCATAAGCTGCTACCCAAACCTTAGGGTCAAATACTTTAGACCAATCTGGTGTAAACAATGTATTTAAACCAATAGATGCACCTTCTAAGTTTATTGCTCTAATAGCTATAATTATCATAATTATCACTAAAGTTGGTAATAAAAATTTATTAGCTTTTTCAATTCCCTTTTTAACTCCTTTATAGCAAATAAACCAGTTTATTGCCCAAACTACTAATATCCCTATTAATATAGGAAATACAAAACCACCAAATTCAAAAGGTGATGATGATAATTTTATAAAATCTGTATGGAAAAACTGATTAGTATCACTTCCCCAACTCTTATTAAAACTGAACCACAAGTAATTTGCAGCCCAACTTAAAATCATTGAATAATAAGTTAAAATAATAAAAGCATTAATAGTTGGCCACCAGCCTAACCATTCCCATTTTTTCTTTACTTTTGCTATAGCTACAGGTGTTGACCCTTTAAACTTATGTCCTAACCCATATTCTAAAATTAATAATGGAATACCTGCTGTAAAAATAGCGAAGAAATACGGTATTAAAAACGCTCCTCCACCATTTGTGTATGCTATGTAGGGAAACCTCCAAATATTACCTAGACCAACTGCTGATCCTATAGCTGCAATAATAAATCCAATTTTAGATCCCCATTGTTCTCTACTTTCTTCCATAGTATTTACCCCCTTGTAAATTACATTATTTTTCATTTGCTGCTTTATAATGTATATTAAATTATTAAATATATAATATATCAAAATATTAATAAAATCAATGATTATTTAATAAAATATTATCTTTATCCTCATTATTTTAATTATACAATATTTATGTACTATTATTAATATCATTTTAATAATTACAAACTATTTGCATAACAAAAAAATTAGTATCTATTAAAATTCGATACTAATTTTTAACAATTTGATTATTCAAGTTATTTCAGTCCCAATTTAAATTCTCTATAAAGTTTCCATGTACTATCTTCCCATTTAAAAATGCTAATATTATCAAAATTGCAATTGAAATTAAAAGAATATTGATTAACGTAATTCCAAAGCTTATCAAATATTGGAGGAACCTTTTTCGATGTTAATGTTACATGAAAGATTTTATCTTTTCCATCCTTCTTATTAAAATTAATATAATCAAAGCTACTTAGTAAATCTATAAGTCTATTATGAAGTTCTTTTCCTTCCTTAGACATATTAACATCCATATAAATTACTCTATCATCAAAATGATTATATTTATTCATAGTGAAAGCAGCTTTTTCTTCTTCCTTACTAAAGTTATACAAAGCTTCTTCTAA
>JAHAIU010000515.1 GCA_018372555.1 Clostridium sp. | reverse complement strand
ATACAATTTCAAGAGTATAAAGAATATACAAAATTTCAGAGTAGTGCTTATTCAACTAATTATAGTGGCAACACTTATATAGCACAGGAAGGCGATACTATTTTAATTATTGCTAAAAAGATTTATGGTGATAGTTCTGCTTACACTAAAATAATGGAACTAAATAATATGAATAATACTGAAATTACAGTTGGTAAAAGTTATAAAATAAGATAATTGACAAAATCTCCTATTATTATACAATAATAATATATAAAAAATAGGGGAGAATGAAATGAAAGAAAATAAAGATATTATTTGCCGTAAATGTGGAAAGGGAATAAATGAAGGGGATAAATTTTGTGGTAATTGTGGGAATAAAATTAAAAAAAACAATGGAAAAAAAGCAGTTGTAACAATAGCTTTCCTTGTTTTTTTATCAATTTTTATTGCATTTATACATTATAATGTAAAGATGTCAACTATAATGGTTCAAAGTGGTGAAGATATTTTTGAAGAAGCTATATACCAATATATTGAACCAAAGGGGCTATCAAGGGATGAAATAATAATAAAAAATATTAAATGTGAAAATTTAAACCCATATAATTTATTAGCACATAAATTTTTATTATCTGGAGATGTTACTATAAATTATGAAAGTATAAATGTAAGTTTTTATTAT
The DNA here is from genome assembly GCA_018372555.1 of Clostridium sp. Classification (GTDB taxonomy): domain Bacteria; phylum Bacillota; class Clostridia; order Clostridiales; family Clostridiaceae; genus Clostridium. The sequence continues at coordinate 710 of JAHAIU010000515.1, read as the reverse complement.
ATATGTGATTATAAGTACCATGTGATAACTAGTGGATATATTGATGATAGTATTGGAAACAAAATTGATAAGGAAATTGAATCCCGAAAAGAAAATAAAGAAAGAAGTAAAAGAGATAATGCAATTTATATAACAGCTAAAGACTTATACAAAGAATATGATGAGAATGAAATAAGTGCTGAGAATAAGTACAAAGATCAATATGCAAAGCTTAGTGGTATTATTGATAGTATTGGAGTTGATATTATGGGGAATAGTTATATTACTTTAAAAACTTCAAATACCGGAAAAGTTCAATGCTTTTTTGAGGATGATTATTCATCATATGAATTAAATAATTTAAAGAAAAACAAAAAAATAACTTTAACTGGAAAAATTGAAGGAAAATCATTAATGAATATTCTTGTGGAAGAGTGCGAAATAAATTTTATAGAAAATGTAAAATAAATTTAGGAACAAAACACTTAGGTAAATCCTAGGTGTTATTTTTATACCTAAAATTAAAGAAAGGAACTTACTATATGGCTTTAGGATTAGATGTTTATATATACGAAAGTGATGGAACGTATAAAAATATTAAAGATTTAATTATAGATATAAAGTATTCTTGTAGCTTAGATAAAGTAGCACAAGAGATAAATATAACTTTAGCATATGGTGTATATAGTACAGCTCTACCAAGCTTTTATATATCTACTGGAAAGAGAATA
>JAHAIU010000514.1 GCA_018372555.1 Clostridium sp. | reverse complement strand
TATAATCCTCCTTTAGAACTTAATTTATAAATTAATTATATACCAAAGAATTAAAATAATAAACCTAAGATCTAATAATTTTGGTTCTCCATAGATACGCTTCCCTGTATCAGTAGTAAATGAACTTTTTGATATCTAGCTTTAATAATTTAAGCTCATAAAAATCAATGATAAAGTCATCATTTTTATTATTCAATACTCCAACTCCTATTTAGTAACTCTTTAAGTATTTCTACTTTCTCTTTTCCTAGAGCATCTGATATTTCTTGCTCTAATTGTTCTTTTAGTTCTTTACTCTTTTTGCAATAATCTTTTCCCTTATCCGTAAGCTCTGTATACTTATTATTACTTTCACTTTTTACAAATTTTAAGTATCCTCTTCCCTCTAATTTTTTAGCACATTTAAACATAGCTTGACGAGATACATTAGCCTGCCTAGCTACTTCCGCAATAGATATTTTACCCATATTAATTTTAGCTAGAAGAAGCGCTTCTGTATGCGATATATCCTCTTCTTCACTATTTGCCCATCGCTCTTCAACTTCACGTCTAAGGATAATATGTTTTTCACTTATTAAATCAATTATATTTAAATTTCTCTTCATTTTCTCACCTTATATTGTATTTTAATATATTGTAACATATATATTATTATATTTCAGTTTATCAAATTTACAGTCAACTAAGTTGACTTTTTCAGCAGTTATTGTTATACTTTCAAAGTCAACTTAGTTGACAATTTTATTATGTCATAGGAGGAAAACTTTTATTATGGGGGAAACAAAATTCCAAAAATTTATTTTTACACTAATGATGTGTTTTGGTATGGTTCTTGGTATGACTATTTATAATATGATTTTAAATGAAGGATTCCATGCCCAATTCTTTAATAATCTTTTAAAAGACTTTTGGCTAGGATTCTTTGTAGCACTTTTATTAGATATATTTATTGTCGGTAAAATTGCAAAACCAATTGCATTTAAAATAGTAAGACCAACTAAAACTACAAAACAAATTAAGGTTATATTAGCTATCTCTAGTTGTATGGTAGTAGGAATGGTATTACTCATGTCTATGTATGGTGCTATTGTTGCTGTTGGATTTAATAGTACAGCATTAAAGATTTATCCATTATGTATCGCTAGAAATTTCATTGTGGCATTACCACTTAACTTACTTATCGTATCTCCTTTAGTTAGAATATCATTTAATAAAATATTCTCTAATTAATTTATTTTCTTAGCATTTACATATAACAAATTAATAGTCGTATCAAATTGATTATTAAATTCAGGCTGATACGACCAATTAAATATATCTACATATATACTTAATTATGCACTTTTAATAAAAACTTAACTCAATACTGATAGGG
>JAHAIU010000513.1 GCA_018372555.1 Clostridium sp. | reverse complement strand
ATCCATATAAATTACTCTATCATCAAAATGATTATATTTATTCATAGTGAAAGCAGCTTTTTCTTCTTCCTTACTAAAGTTATACAAAGCTTCTTCTAATTCTCTTATGTTTCCTTCATATTCAAAAGGTGCCTTAATAGTAAAATGAGCTGGAAGTTTAGAAGATTTAGCATTAAACTTTTTGAATATATCTTTTCTCATTTCATTATTAAACCTTCCACCTTCACCTTTTACTACACACACTATTACATATCTCACTTTCTTTCCTCCTTTAACTACTATTTTTTAATAGGTAAATTTTCAATCCTATAACCAATTTCCTTATTAGCTATTCTATAACCTTCATTTATCATTTCTTCCTTAGTCATTTCATTACCTAGCAAGGCATCTATAGTTAATTGATTTCTATCTGGAAAGTATTTATCAAGCAATCTTTCATCTATGTAATCTTGATTTTTAATACTTAAGTCATCTAATATATGCATAACATTAAATCCAGCTTCTTTAAGTGGTCTACCTACTAAAATACTTCTATGGCATCTTATTGGATCTTGCATAGCTCCAAGTAATGCAATTTTATAGCCTTTTCTACATCCATCCTTTAATCTTTCTATTCCCCTTTTAAAATCCTCTTCTTCTACTACTTTTTCAAAATCAGAATAACCTTCAGAATTATAAGAAACTTTATTTATTCTCTTTGCTGCAAGCTCTTTTGCCATATAAATATATATAAAACCTTCCTTTGTTAATGTATGCTGAATTCTTTCCTTATCAAAATGAACATTATATTTAGAGTAAGGAGTTCCCCTAATATCAACTACAGTATTAATATTATAATGTCTTAGCATCTCTATTAATTTTTCCATGGAATAATTTGAGTGACCTATTGTATATATATCAAACATATTCTACCTTTCTTACCTTTAATATCATATTAATTAATTTTTTGTTATAAACTCTTGTTATTTTTATAAAGTTATGTATATTTTCAATTAATAATATTAAATTTCTCTTGTATATTTTCTAAATCTAAAATAATATTATTCTGATGGACATATATAAGTTGTAATACTATTTTTATCTTTTATTAAGTTATTTAATTATAAAATCAACTTATATAAAAATCAAAATATTGGTAGCTTTTAATTAATAAAATTTACATTTAAATTATATTAATTAAAGTAATATAATTACTTAAAATGTAGATTATTTATTAAAACACATATATTTGATAGCCCTACAATATTATTTTATTTTTATAAAGATTTAGAATTTGAATAGGAGTTTATTATGTTAGCATTATTAATTATTTTAAGTTATATTATGGGATCTATACCTAGTGGATACATTATAGTTAAGAAAAAGTTAAATAAAGA
>JAHAIU010000074.1 GCA_018372555.1 Clostridium sp. | reverse complement strand
CGAGTTTTACCAAAACTCTTGGCTTAGTAGTTTTACGAGCCTTAGAACTTATTTTTGCAGCCATTTGTCTTACGAGCCGTCAATTTATCTTTGCGGTTATATTCGTATTTTATTACTTAGATTCAATATTACCTATAGCCTTATTTACAATTACTACAAACCATATAAGTGCAATTCCTAATAGTACATGACCAAGTCCTGCAATATGACTAAGACCAGCAAAGTCAGTTCCTAATACCTGCATTACACCTCTTGCTGTTAAAGTTACTAAAGTATACACTAATGAAATATTATAAAGGATTGTCCACCAATTAAATCCTTTAATATTAGATAAAGTGAAATTCTTTTCTAAAAGAAGTACTATTATAAAGAAAATAAATCCTAATGTTAGCGCATGTGTATGTACTACAGATAACACAGTATCCCCTTGAAATTCATTAATCTTTGTAAATTCTCTATAAAAAACCCCCATAGCTAGTCCTAATACCAAATATACAGTTGATAAATTAAAATACTTTTTCATTTTCACCCTCCTATAAACTGAATAAAATTTATTATTTAATAATCATTATATAATAATATAGTTTTTATATCATTTTTGCAATGTAATTTTTGTAAATAATACTTTTCTTATTCTTTTTTCTAATTTAAAAACTCAGCAAAACTGAGTTTTCAGCTAAATTGTTAACTGTTAATTATTAATTGTTAATTGAAATAAGTTGCCCGAAGGCAACCTATTTAATATAGTTTATTAATTTTTTCTAATTCAAATGGAGTATTTTGATATATACAATAATTTAGCCAATTACCAAATACGATATTGGCACTTCCCCTCCATTTTACTACTGGTGTTTCATCAATATTATCATTCGGAAAATAGTTTTTGGGGATAGATACTTCCATCCCCTTACTACAGTCCCTTATATATTCACCCATTAAAGTATCTCTATCATACTCTAGGTGTCCTGTAATAAAGACTTGTCTCTTATCACTAGTTGCAATTATAAATGCTCCAGCTTCTTCTGACTCTGCTAGGATATCAAGGTCTTTAACCTTTTCGATATCTTCTTTTAATGTTGTAGTATGTCTTGAGTGAGGTGCATAGAAAATATCATCAAGGCCTCTTGTTAAGTCTTCATTAATCTTATTCACCTTATGCGAAAATACTCCAAATATCTTCTTATCTAATGGATATTTCTCTATATTATAATGATAATATAGAGCTGCTTGCGCTCCCCAACAAATATGAAGTGTTGAAAATACATTTTCCTGACTCCACTCAAAGATTTCCTCAAGTTCCTTCCAATACGCTACATCTTCAAACTTTAAAGTCTCAACAGGTGCCCCAGTTATTATTAACCCATCAAACTTTTCATTCTTAACTTCATCAAAGTAATTATAGAACTTTTCTAAATGCTCTATAGGAGTATTTTGTGAAGTATAGGTTTTCGTTTGCAAAAGTGTAATTTCAACTTGTATTGGAGTATTCGATAAATACCTAAGCAATTGATTTTCTGCCTGAATCTTAATTGGCATTAAATTTAATATTGCTATTTTTAAAGGTCTTATATCTTGTGTTTGTGCCCTTTCTATATTCATTACAAATATGTTTTCATTAGATAGCACTTTAAAAGCTGGTAATTCCTTCGGAATTTTAATTGGCATATAACCCCCTCCTTATAGAATATTAAAACATAATTTCCATTATTTTAAAAGCATCTATACTATTATATTCCTTAAAGCCCAAATTCAGTATATACTATTAATAGAGTCTTTCTTAAAGGAGGTTGAGAATTGGAAAAAAACTTTAAATTTTACTTTAAACTTTTCAAGAGCACTTTTTATGTAAGCTGTTTTAGCTTCGGTGGTGGTTATGTAATTATCCCTTTTTTTAGAAAATATCTAGTAGAAGATATGAAAATATTAACTGAAAATGAGTTACTCGATATGGCTGCTATTGCTCAATCATCTCCTGGTGCTATTGCTGTGAACTTATCCTCTTTAATCGGATATAGGTTTCTCGGAATTCCAGGGGCTATAATTACTTGTATTGGTACTGTATTACCTCCCCTTATAATTTTATCTGTTGTTTCGATTTTCTACGATGCATTTAGGAGCAACATTTATATTTCAGCAATCCTTAAAGGTATGGAAGCTGGAGTAGCTGCTGCTATTGTTGATTTAGTAATAGATATGAGTCTTACTGTATTTAAAGAAAAAAACTTGCTACTTACTTTATTAGTACCTATATCTTTTATATCTAGCTTTTTCTTTAATGTTAATGTAATACTAATACTAATTTTAGGCGCTATATTAAGTTTTGGACAAGCATTCTTTAGAAAGAGACGAAAGGAGGCTAATGAAGTATGAATATACTATTTGATTTATTTATAATATTTTTAAAGATAGGCTCCTTTAGCATTGGCGGAGGTTATGCAATAGTACCTTTAATACAAAAAGAAATTGTTGATACTCAAAACTGGCTAACCCTACAGGAGTTTACTGATATATTAACTATTTCTCAAATGACTCCAGGTCCTCTTGCAATAAATGCTTCAACTTTTGTTGGAATAAGATTAGGTGGAACCTTAGGAGCTATAATAGCTAGCTTTGCTTGTGTTATTACAGGTGTACTTATTTCAATTACTCTTTTTAGGTTTTTCAAAAAAAATAGTGATGTAAGTGAAATATCAAATATTCTAAAAGGATTAAGATCTACATCTATTGGACTTATAGTTGCAGCAGCTGGTACAATAATTCTTATATCTTTTACTGGTCAATCTAGTATTCTTTTCGATTTAAAAAATATTAATTTGATGGCAACTTCTATATTTGCTGTTTCAATGTTTTTATTAAGAAAATTCAAGATAAATACCTTAAATATTATTTTGCTTTCAGGACTAATAGGCTTATTTTTATATACATAAAAATAAGAAAGGCTGCCCTTAGGCAGCCCCATTTAATAACAAGTTGCTATAATAGTCTTATGTTACTATAAATTTATACTTTACTATTCATATATAATATATAAAGAAAAGTTGCTTCTTTAAAGTTTCTTATATCAAAGCCTGTCTCTTTTTTTATCTTATCTATTCTATACATTAAAGTATTTCTATGTATATATAAGTTTTTTGAAGCCTTACTTAGAGATAGATTGCAAGCTAAAACCTCTTCTAAAGTCTGAAATAATTCATAATTAAAGTTTATAAAAATATCTTTATATCTTACCTTTAATTCATTTAAATACTCTTTAGAAATATTAAAAATAGTTTTTTCTAAAAACATATTTTTAATAATATATATTTCTGGTTTTATCTTAAAATAACTTCCTATTTCCAGTGCTATTACTGCCTCTTCATAACTATTTCTAAAACCTTCAATACTATTATCCTTTATTTCACTTATTGCTATTTTTGCTTGATCTCCTAAATCCTCTTCAATAAAATGCTTTAAAGATAGCGCATGCTCAATTTCATCTTCTAAATTTCCAATAATACTAATTCTATCGTAAACTTCACTAACATAGAAATCAGTATCACTATAGGTGCTCTTTACTATATCTAATACAGTTTTTTTATCTCTTACTTCTAATAAAAGTATCTTATTCCCCTTATATATGGAATGACTTCTTAGAGAATCAATATTCTTTCTTCCTTCAAGCAAATCTTCAACTAAGTTATCTTTACTTGATAATTTCCCAATAGTAAATTCAATTAAAGGAAATAAATTATTATTTTCTCTATCTAATACTATTTTAAAAGTATCTCCGCCTATGTTAATCCATTTAGAAATATTAGCTTCTGAATAAGGTAAGTTATCTAAAACAACATTATTTTTTTCATCTAGTAATCTAAACTTTAAATTTATTCCCTTTTTAATATCTTCTAATAACTCTATTATTTCCTTCATATTAAGTTTCACCCTTTGTATAACACTTTATAATTATTATATAGCAAAACTTACCAAAGTTAAATATTCATTTAAATTATCATACTTTTTTTATTTCCTCGATTAATTCATTAATATTTATTTTTGCAATTAATATAGAGTCTTCATCATTAAATAAATTAATTTTGTCTACATTTACATAAAAATAGCATACTCCAAGTTTTCTCTTTATAATTAGCTCATATTCCTTATTATCAATTAATTTATAATCTTTATTAGCTATTTTAACTATTTCCTTTATTTCTAAAATACTTAAGCTTCCTAAATTAATTAGCTTATTATATAAAAATAAGGCAAATATATTGTTTTCTTCATAAACATTTGGAACATCTATAATCTCTTCAAATCTAATTATTATATCTTCCCTTATTATATTTACTAAATAGCTTCTAGTTATCTTAATATCTTTAATAGTATTAGAAAATCTATATGCTAATTCATCTAAAGAAGCTTCATCCTTAAGTTCTATTATCTTACCTATTCTTTCAACTATTTTTTCTCTTGGAAAAAAGGTTTCTTGACCAGTAGATACACTCTTTTTTATAAACCATTCTTCTGGAATTAAGTCCTTTCTCTTCCACCTATATAATTGTCCATAAGATATTCCTGTTAAATCTAAAAGATCTTTCTTTGAAATTAATTCTTCAGACATACTTCCTCAACCACCTTGCTATTCTTATCTATAGTTATCTTTCCTGTATATTCAACTTTTCCAATTGAGCATCCTTCTAAAATAGTTATATTATGACCTCTTACAACTTCACATTCTGTATCTTGAAGTGTTATATTATCTCCTTCTATAACTTTACTAGTTAAACTACCATATCCAAAATCAATCCATCTAGACTTTCTTATAATAATTTCGCTTCCACCTATTTCTTCTATAACACATCTGCTTTTCGGAATTATTTGTATTTTATCAGCAGATAATAATCCCTTAATTTTCAAACCTCCCTTACTATAAAAATTGTTACCTTCACAGTTTCCATTAGTTTCTAGTCCACCTAAAATATTAATATTATCAAAAGTTAAAGCTTTAGCTACCCTTAATTCTCCTAAAACTTTTATATTATTTCCCTTTAATCTTCCTTGTACACTTACTTCACCAGTTACATTTAAATCTTCTCTAACTTCTAAATCTTTTTTAGCTTTTAAGTCACCCTTAATCTTAGTTAATCCAATTATTGAATCCTCATCTAAACTGCAATCCCCTAAAGTAGTTAAAAAATCTATATTTAGCTTATTATGAAATCTTGAATCCCCCATAATTTTTACTTTTTCAGCTGTAATAGAACCATTAATTTCTGCATCACCCATTATTAACATTTCTTTGCATTCTATATTACCATTAGTGGTACTATTCCCCATTACCTTTATCTTGTTATACTTCCCTTCTGATATAGCACCATCACCAAAAATTTTTGTATCATTATACATATTATGTCCTCACTTTACACTTTAAACTTTTCTCTTATTTTAGAATTTCCATTTATAATTAGCTCTCCTGAATATTCAATCTTACCGATGTCACATCCATCTCCGATCTTAATATTCTTCCCTCTAACCACATTGCATTTTGTATGCTCTAGATATATATCATCTGCTTCTATCACATTAGATATAAGTTTACTTTTACGTGATTTTGTGAAAAATAGAACCCTAATTAATCTTCTTGCTTTCCTTACATTTAATATTTCTCCACCAATTTCCTCTATTTCATTAGTCAAAGATAAATTTAATTCTATATTATCACCTGAAAGTAATCCCTTAACTCTCACCCTTCCATCTGAATAAAAGCTACCACACTCACAATCTTTTCCTACATAAAAATCACCATTTACTTCAACTCTATCAATATTTACGCCTTTATCAAAAGAAGCTCTACCATTTACTATAACTCTATCACCTTTAAGACCTCCCTTTGATGATAGTACTCCATTTATCTCAAAAGGCTCCTTTACTTCAATATCTTCATAACAAGTAAGTAGTCCATTTACATCCATAGACTTTGTATTAATTCTACCTAAAGTCTTCCCCTTACCATTTACAGAGAACTCTTCACAAATTAAATCGCTATTTATTGTTCCTAATCCATTAATTTCTACATTGTCATAATTACCGCCATTTATACTTCCTAGACCATTAATATCAATATTATTCATAAGCCACCTCCAACATAACATTGTTTTATTTAATAATATAAAAAATTATCTCTTTCACTTTTATATTATTATATTATCGTAACATTGTTACATTGTAAAGATTTTTTATATAGAATTATTCATATTTCATTTGTATTGATATTCTCCTACTTACTATTCTAAAGAAAAACTAAAAAAATAAGCTACCAAATGGCAGCTTATCATAAAACTCATCTTTAAAATTTGGAACAAATTATTTCCTAAATTAATAATTATACATTAACAATTATTAATTATATGTTGTTAATTTTTAATTATATATTTTTACTATTAATGTATTTTTCTATTTCTTCAGCAACTATCTTAGCATGAGCTGTTGCCTCTACTACAGTTTTTGCTCCAGTTACAACATCTCCTGATGCAAATACACCATCTCTAGTAGTATGTCCAAATTCATCTGCTAAAAGTAATCCCCATCTATTAGTTTCTAATCCCTTTGTGTTTGAAACAATGTTATTTCTAGGTGACTGACTAACAGAAATTATAATAGAATCACATTCAAATAATCCTTCTTCTCCATCAATATTGACAGTTATTACTGTTCCATCTTCAGATATTTCATTTTTAGTAGCTATATATTTTACGCCTTCTTCAGTAAGTTCTATAGGCGATTTAAAGAATTCAAACTTTACTCCATCTTTAATAGCACCTTCAAGTTCTGCTTTAGTGGCTGGTACGTTTTCTATACCCTTTCTATATAAAATATAAACTTCCTTAGCTCCATTTCTTATAGCAGTTCTAGCTGAGTCCATTGCTACATCCCCAGCACCAATTACACACACCTTTTCTCCTAAGTTATATACTTCAGGAGATTTTAAATAGTCTATAGCATAATGTACATTTCCAAGGCTTTCTCCCTTAATATTTAAAGTCTTAGGGTTCCAAACTCCTGTACCAATAAATACAGCCTTATACCCATCATAGAAAAGTTTATCTAATGTTAGAACTGGTCCAATTAAAGTATTAGGTCTAATTTTAACTCCAAGTTCAATTAATCTTTCTTCATAATGATCTAATATGCTCTTTGGAAGTCTAAACTCTGGTATCCCATAACGCATTACTCCACCTATTTTATCATGGGAATCAAATAGCGTTATTTTATAACCCTTTTGAGCTAGTATAAAGGCAATAGTTATTCCAGCAGGGCCTCCACCTATAATGGCTATTCTATCATCTAATTCTTTTTCTTTTTCAAGCTTTACATTTTCTAAATAATATTTTGATATATGTCTTTCAATACTACAAAAACTTACTGGTTCTCCTTTGATTCCTCTTATGCAGTTTCCCTTGCACTGATCTTCATGAGGGCAAACTATTGAACATACTAAAGATAAAGGGTTATTTTTAAATAACATTTCCCCAGCCTTAGCAATTTGTCCTTCTTTAAATAAAGTTATTATTTCAGGAATTGGAGTTCCAATAGGACAATTAAGTTTACATTTTGGATTTTTACAAATATAACACCTATCTGCTTCAATAACTAATTCTTTCATTAACAAACTCCTTTAATTTCATTCTGTTTTTTTACATTATATCATCAATTTTGATATTGAACAAAGATAAACTTCTTTCCAGTATTCCATTTAAATAAGCCAATACTATCCCATAATTAGTTATTGAAACATTTTTCTCCTTACATGTATTAACTCTATTTATTACTGTTTTTCTATTTATCATACATGCGCCACAGTGAATTATCAAATCATACCTATCTATATCCTCAGGAAAGTCATGAAAAATACTATAATCATAAGTTAATTCTTCACCTACAAACTTATTGATTAATTTAGGAATCTTAACTCTTCCAATATCCTCATGAGACACATTATGGGTACAACTTTCAGCTATTAAGATTTTGGACTCTTTATTTAAATCTTTAATTTTAAAAGCCCCTCTAATAAACTCTTCAAAGTCTCCCTTTTGTCTTGCAAATAACATAGAAAAGCTAGTTAATTTTATTTCCTTTGGTACTATTCTTTCTACTTCCTTAAAAGCTTGAGAGTCTGTTATTACTAAATCAACATCTTTTATATCTTCTAATGCTGATTTTAATTCTGTATCTCTAACTACATAACTTTTAATTCCATGATCTAAACAATCTCTTATACATTGGACTTGAGGTAAAATCAATCTTCCCTTTGGAGCCTCAGAATCTATTGGAATAACAAGTATAACCTTACTGCCATAGGGAAGTAAGTCTCCAACTATAGGAAGCTCTTCATCCTCTTCCTTTAAAATCCTTATTAGATTTTCTTTTAACTTTTCAATGCCTTCCCCTGTTACTGTTGATAGGAATATATAGTCCTTATATTTCTCCTCTATAAGTTCTAACTCTTCTTCTCTTATTTTATCAATTTGATTTACAACTGTAATAAATGGTATATTATATTTTTTAAAACTTCTTTTAACCTTAGTGAATTCTTCTAAATCTATATCTAAAATATCAAAAACATATATTGCTATATCTGTTCTTTTCAAAATATCCAAAGTTCTCTTAGTTCTTATTTCTCCTAAATCACTTTCATCATTAAACCCAGCAGTATCTATAAACAATACTGGTCCTACAGGTATTAACTCCATAGCCTTTTGTACTGGATCTGTAGTAGTACCTTCCTTTTCTGAAACCAAGGATACTTCTTGTCCTAATAGTTTATTAATTAAAGAAGATTTACCAGCATTAGTTTTACCGTAAATTGCAATATGCTTTCTATTTGCATTTGGTGTTGAATTCATAAATACACCTCCTATAGATAAAGATCTCTTTCTCCAGCTCTAAGCCTTTCTATATTTTTATCTAAAATATCTCTAATATCTTTTCTCTTAATTCTTTCTCTTTCAGTTTTAACAACAGCTTCAGCCTTTTCTAATATTTCCTTATCACCATAGTCTATAGCAAATTCTAAAAGAGTAGTCATAGCATTAGGTTCACATACATTTTGTATTTCTCCTGACTTTGCAAGCTTCATAAATCTTTCACCAGTTCTTCCTCTTCTATAACAAGCTGTACAATAACTTGGAATATATCCATCATCTAATACTGATTTTATTACTTCTAATGGAGTTCTATCATCTGAAGTCTTAAATTGAAGAGTTTCCCTTCCTTCTTCTCTTTCCTTATATCCTCCAACTCCTGTACTAGAACCTGCACTAAGTTGAGATACACCGTATTTTATTAGTTCTCTTCTCATTTCTGATGTTTCTCTAGTAGACATTATAATTCCTGTAAATGGTACAGCTATTCTAATAATTGCAACTAATTTCTTAAACATTTCATCGTCTACTAAATGAGGGAATTCTTGCAATGTTACTCCTGAAGCTGGCTTTAATCTAGGCATGGATATAGTATGGAATCCTACTCCGTATTTTTCTTCTAAATGTTTATTATGCATCATAAGTCCTAAAACTTCGAATTTAGGATCAGAAAGTCCAAAAAGAACTCCTCCACCAACATCATCTATTCCAGCTTCCATAGCTCTATCAAAGGCAGTTGTATGATAATTATAATCTCCCTTTAATGATTTTGGATGCATTAATTCATAAGTAGGCTTATGATATGTTTCTTGGAATAATATATAAGTTCCAATTTTAGCTTCCTTAAGCAATTTATAATTTTCTACTGTTGTTGCAGCAATATTAACATTAACCCTTCTTATTTCTCCATTATCACTTTGAGTAGAATAAATAGTTTTTAAACATTCTAAAACATAATCTATAGGAGCGTTTACTGGGTCTTCACCAAGCTCTAATGCAAGTCTTTTATGTCCCATCTTTTCTAAGATTTTAACTTCTTCAGCTACTTCTTCCATAGTTAATCTTCTTCTATTAAAGTCATTTGTTCTCTTATAGCCACAATAAACACAGTTATTTACACAATAATCACTAACATAAAGTGGAGCAAATATAACTATTCTCTTACCATAAATAGAATCTTTTATTTCTCCTGCTAACTTAAATATTTCATTTAAATCTTCTTTATCTTCAGCTTGTAATAAAACTGCTATATCTTCATATGATAATCCATCTCTTCTCTTTGCTTTCTCTAAAACAGCTTTAATATCTTCTCCCTTAGCACCCTTAGCATCTTCTAACATTCTTTCTATATACTCGTGATCAATAAACATAGCGCACCTCCGTATTGTAATTTTTATATTAACTTTATATTTTCAAGCTGAATATTACCTTTAGTGACCTTATGATATCCATTTTCCTTAGCCCAAGCTACATTGTCACCTCTAGTAATTTCAACTTTAAAACCAGCTTTATTAATTCTTCCTTCAATACACTTTCTGCATTCAGCCGCTTCATCTCCAGTACATATCTTTCCATCATATAATGAATATTTTTCTCTTACACTAGTTGGAGAAAGATTCGGCATTACTACATTACCTCCAGCCTTTAATCCCTTTTCTCTTCCTACTGGATCTATACTTCCAAGAGCCGTGGTAGATGGCAGTAAAACATTAGGCAATAATAATCTAATTAAAGCTAACATTGTTGTTGTCATTTCTAGAGTTCCACCTTTCTCATCTTTTAATGGAGTATCCTTATGTGGAATAAAAGGTCCTATTCCACACATATGAGGTTCAAACTCTTTAACAAATAGTAAGTCATTAACTAAATCACTATTTTTTTGATTAGGAAGACCCACCATAAAACCTGCTCCAACTTGGTATCCAATTTCCTTTAAATTTCTTAGACATTCTCGTCTTTCTTCAAAACTTGCACCTGGATGAAGAGACTCATAAAGTTCCTTAGTTGCTGTTTCATGTCTTAATAGATATCTATCAGCACCTGCTTCATACATTTTTTTATATGATTCATAACTTCTTTCTCCTAAGGATAAGGTAATCGCATTATTAGGGAACTTGTCCTTAATAGCTCTAACAATTTCAATCATTCTCTCATCTGTGAAATAATCATCTTCTCCACCTTGGAGTACATAGGTTTTATAGCCAAGCCTATCACCTATTTCAACACATTCTAAAATATCCTCTAGTGTTAATCTATATCTATCTGCATATTTATTTTCTCTTCTAATTCCGCAATAGAGACAATTCTTTTTGCATATATTAGTGAATTCTATAAGCCCTCTCATATAAACTGTATTGCCATAGGTTTTCATCCTAGTTTCATGAGCCTTTTCTACTAAGTAAACCTTATCTGTAGGGGTTAGATTATCTAATAAAAATAATAATTCTTCAAAACTAGCATTATTTTCTAAATATAACTTATCTATTATCTCTTTTACCTTCATTGAAATCCTCCAAAATAAGTGATTTTTATGTAGTCATTATTCTATTTCTTTTTTACTAATTGCAGTCTTTACAGTGACTCCGTTTATATTACCAAGCTTTCCTGTTAAACTATTAATTTCATTTAAACTACCAATAACTACTATTGATACAATAGAAGTTTCATTTTCTAAAGGTATTCCCATCCTTCCCTTAATACTTCCTCTAAAATCAGCAACTACCTTATTAAACTCTGAATTACACTTACTAGGTTCTTCAAGAATTGCACTTATTACACCTATTTTCATACTTCATTCCTCCAAGCTTATTATCCAAAATTAATATTAATTCTATTAAAAAAAGTGGGAATATAAAATTTCCTAGAATAAAAAAGCCTGTCTTCTTAAAAGAAAACAGGCCTTATATTAATAATAAAAATTATCAAAAGCAAATCATAGCACAAAAATAGCTATGGATAGACTTATACATAACCTTTATTATTAATACAATATTTCTACTTTCTTTCAAATCAGATTTCTCTTTTTTGTTAGATTAATAATTATTTTTTTAACACTTACAAACATAATAAATATACAAATAAATGAAGATAGATGATTTTCTCCAATTAAATGAGTATTTAATATTCTATATTTTCATAATAAGGTTTAGTTATATATATGTCAATAGTTAATTTTTTGACAAAAAAATTTCAAATAAAAAATATTAATGCAGGAGTTCTCCAAACTTATTTATATTAAATTTGTAAAACTCCTACTCTTTATATATTTAAAAACAAATCTAATTTTTCTTTTTCATCAGGAGCTAAGTTAAATTTATCTATATCTGATATGCTAACCCATTTTCCTTCTACAATATCTTTACCTAATACTATTTTTTCTTTTAGTTCACCCTTGAAAACTGCACATACTTCATTAGATATATTAATAACTTCACCTAATCTTTCTACATTAAAAACAATAGACTTTAAGTCATCTTTAATAGCACGAGCCACACATTTCTCTTCTGACTCCTTACCCTTTATTTTTCTGCCAACATTATACCAAAGCTTAGGTTCATTTTTCTTTGTCTTCTTCATAACTAAAAAGATATTGTTAAAGTCATCTTTTATAATTACAGAGCACTCTGCAATTTTATTCATTTTTATCCCCCTTTAAAATCGTCTAATAATTTTGTTAAGTGTAAAACTTGTAAGCTTTACACCATTAGTATTCTACAAAAAAATCAAATAACCTTTATTTAAAGACATTTTCTTTCAAAAAAGGACTATAAAAATGAAAATAAGGACTATACAGCATTTAAAAAGTCTGATATAATCACAACTCCTTCTATTTTGAGAACATATTTAAATTATTATTAATTTCTATTATATAATAAAAAGGGATTGTCACACAAAACAAAATTATACTTTACTTAGTAAATAAAAAAGAGCTGTTTTCACAGCTCCTTTTATATTGGATTTCCATTAAAATCTTTATATTCAGCCTTATTTTTATCATTGCCTACATTATCCTGATCCTTATGAAGCCTTT
>JAHAIU010000512.1 GCA_018372555.1 Clostridium sp. | reverse complement strand
AATTAGAAAAAACTTGTATGGCTGATTCAAAGATAGCCCTTTTAGTTTTATTCATTTACTCACACCTTCTTAGAAATTATCCTTACGTATTCTATCATAATAATCTATAACGTTTCTATCATACTCTTTATTGAATTTTTCTGAGTTTAAAATAAAATCCGCTGTTGATTTACTCATTGCAACTACTACATCATATAAAACAGCTATTCTAAGTAAAGCTTTTACATCCGGATCATGAGGCTGTGATGTTAATGGATCCCAGAAGAATATCATTAAATCAATCTCTCCATTAACTATTGCTGCGCCAATTTGTTGGTCGCCACCCATAGGTCCACTTTTAAAACCTTCTACCTGTAATCCTGTTTTTTCGCTTATTAACTTAGCTGTTGTTCCAGTTCCACATAGTTTATGATTTTTTAATATTTCCTTATTTTCTTCTGCCCAAGCAATTAAAGCCTTTTTTCTATTATCATGAGCAATAAGAGCAATTTTTTTACTTTTGCCCATTTTATAACCTGCCATAAACATCCCCCTCTATACTAAAACTGTATAATCTATCTAATAGTCACTAATAAAATTATATATAAGTTTTAATAAAGATTCTACATTTACTAAAATTATTTTTCTAGTGTAAGTGATTAAGTAATACAATGACTTAATAAACTTATACACCGATTAAATAATATATATGCTTTCAATTGATGTACTTTACTTTTAAAATTCTTTTTACTTAAAATGCTATAAAACCTCAAAGTATAAATTATTTATTGAAACATATATATGTGTAAATTTTAATTTACAATGGCAGGCTAAATAATATCTCTAACTCTAACTTCTATATTAAGGCTAAGTTATAAAACTAATTCCTAATATAAATCTAATTCCTAGTATAAATCTTATATCAATACTACTACTTCTAAGCTTCCTTTATTTCTAGGTATTATATTATCTTCTGATCTTTTACCATTAATGAATATTCCCTTTTCTTCATTACCTTCTACTCTTTTAATTTTTATATTATAATTTTCATCCTTATTATTTATTTTAATTTCGTATTCTTTCCATGAATCTGGTACACAAGGTTTAATTTCGTAGCCTTTATCTCCTAGCTTTTTTAGACCTAATATATCTTCAAGTCCAACCTTATACATCCATCCAGAAGCTCCAGTATACCAACTCCAGCCACCTCTTCCACCATGAGGCTCTTTAATATATACATCTGCAGCCATTACATAAGGCTCAACTTTATATCTTCTTGCTTCAAGCTCAGTATTTGAATGATTAATTGGATTTATCATATTATAATACTTCCAAGCCTTATCACCTAAGTTTAGTTTAGTTAATGCAAGGATTACCCAAACTGCAGCATGGGTATATTGGCCT
>JAHAIU010000511.1 GCA_018372555.1 Clostridium sp. | reverse complement strand
AAAATGGTAAGATTATAAACATACCTAAAAAAGAATTAGTTTAGCCTAATAAAGCACCATTAATAAAATTATATTATTTGCAATCTAAATAGTCTTTAAATTCTTGAAACTCATCACTAAAGCCTATAGAATTACAAAGAATTAATATAATTGGAATTATTGAAATATACGTACAATAAAATAATATCCACATAACTCCTATCCCCTTCATATATTCGTCCTTAAAACATTATATGGAGATATAAAGGATATTGTTATTCTTTTTTAAGACTTTTAACATAGATTTATCTTCATATATAAGTTACAATAAATTTTTATATTTTATTAAATTACATTTCAAATGTAAAATTTTTTAGTTAGATAATTACACTATTAACTTATATATAAATTAAATTATATATGGGCTTTCAATTAATGTAATTTACTTTCAAAACTATTTTGGGGATTAAAATAACATAGGGTCCAAAATATAGATTACTTATTAAAACCTATATATTTAGTATATAAAAATGGAGGAATAATAAAATGAATAATATAAAAGCAGTAATATTCGATTTAGATGGAACTCTTATTGACTCCATGGGAATATGGACTCAAATAGATGAAGAGTATTTAAAAGGATTTGGATATGAAGTTCCTGAAAATCTACAAGAGGAGATAACTCATCTTACCCTTACAGAAACAGCTGTATATTTCAAAAAAATGTTTAATATAGATAATGAAATAGCGGATATAATAGATACTTGGCATAATATGGCCCTAGGTCATTATTCTAAAACTATTAAACTTAAGGATGGCGTTGTACCATACCTAAATCACTTAAAAAATAATGGAATTAAAATTGCCTTAGCTACTAGTAATTCTATTCCATTATTAGAAGCTACACTAAAGAATCATGAAATTTACCATTACTTCGATGCTATAACTACTACTGAAGAAGTAAATAAAGCTAAAAATTATCCTGACATATATTTATTATCATCTAAAAAATTAGGTGTTAATCCAGAGGATTGTTTAGTTTTTGAAGATATTGTCCAAGCTGTTAAAGGTGCTAAACTCGCTGGTATGACAGTTTATTCTGTTTATGATAAGAATTCAGAAAATCAGAAAGAAGATTTAATAAAACTATCTGATAGATATATTCAAAGTTTTAATGAATTACTTTAATTAAATTAATAGGTGGATACCAAACACTTAATAAATTTGGTATCCACCTATTAATAATCTTTTAAGTTATACTATGCTCTAGTAACTCCATGCTTCTTTTCTAACTCTTTAACAACATCTAGATATTTTCTTTGTTGTGCTTCTTGTAATAAATTATTTATAATTTGAGCTTTAACTTCTTCAAATGGGCTTTCTGATCCATCATTCTTATCTTCTACTTTA
>JAHAIU010000510.1 GCA_018372555.1 Clostridium sp. | reverse complement strand
AGGTATTGCTCATCATGCTACTGGATTTTGGAATAGAAATGAAGAGTCATCTGTAAAATATCATAATAAGATGAATAGTTTAATGAATAAAGGAACTGAGGTTATATTTGTTAAAGTAGATAGCCATACTGGTGATTTATTTAATGAGTTAGCAGATGAAAAATGTAAGGAAGAGCTATCTATAGAATCTGAAAATGCAGTTTATTCATATTTAAGAGATAATACAATAACAGTAGTTAATGCTGAAGTAAAAAGTAAACTTAAAACCCTAGCTAAGGATAGAATAGATAATATTATTACCTTAGATGGAAGCGTAGATTTTGAAGAAGAAGCTTCAAATAGCGAGATTATTGATAATAATACTATTAAAGAAGATATAAATAAAGTAATTGCTATTAATGAATATGAGGATGTTCTATATAAGGATTTAGCATTTTATTTAAAAAAATTACCATTAGAAAAGCAAATAGATGTACTAAACTATGCAGAATATCTATACAATAAGGAAAGAAAATTAAATCAATAAAATTTAAATACTAATACATCTTAAAATTACAGATGTGATTTGTTAATGAGGCTTTTTAAGAAATAGCCCCATTAGAATTTTAAATAAATAACTATTGATACAATGCTTCCAAAATCACCTAAAAATAATTATCTTTCAAAACTCAAATAGAGTTTTGAAAGATAATTATTAATTGCTAATTGTTAATTGTCATATATCCCTTTATAGTTTTATGAATATTAGTATAGAAATTACAAATACTAAGTGTAAATAGAATTATGAGGTGATATTATGATGAAGGTTTTTAGAGGTATGGTAACAGGTGCTATAATAGGAATGGCAGTTACAGCTATGGTTTTACCACAATTAGATAAGAAAACTCAAAGAAATTTAAAAAGAGTTAGCAAAAGAGTATTAAATATGGCAGACGATGCTTGTTGCATGGTTACTGATTATATGTCTTAAAGAGAGTAGAAATTACTCTCTTTTTTTATTAATAATAAGTTATATAAATATTTATGGGAATTTTAGCAATTTAATAAAATAACTTAAGTTAAAGCCTAAATTTTAGCAAAAAATAATAATAAATTTTCCAAATTATATAGTGCTTTACAAGTATTTAATGATATAATAATAATAAGGCGAAAAATATTATAATTTTGATGTTTTTCATTTGAATTTGACGAAAAAAATCTAAATATAAGATTTATTAAAATAGATTATTATATTTTTAAATTTAAAAAATAAAAATATTTATATAGTATTTAGTAAAGGAAGAGTGTTATGGAAATTCTTGCATTAGGGGAAAAAATAAAAAGAAGAAGAAAAGAATTAGATATGACTCTTAAAGATTTAGCAGGGGATAGAATTACTCCTGGACAAATTAGT
>JAHAIU010000073.1 GCA_018372555.1 Clostridium sp. | reverse complement strand
CCTAGCTTTACAGCTGCATCTGCCATAGCTTCAATAAACATAAAAACATAAGCTGGAGATGAGCCACAAAGAGCTATAAAACCATGAAAATACTTTTCTTCTAATATTTCATATTTACCAAACATATTAAAAATACTGCAAATATCTTCTCTCTCTTTATCATTTAAATTTTTATTAAAACAAACTGCTGACATTGCCTCTCCAACTAAAGCTGGTGTATTTGGCATAGTTCTTACTATCTTTTTATCTGTTCCTAATATATCTTCTATATCTTTTACAGTTACTCCTGCTGCGATAGAAATTACTAATGTATCCTTATTTATATTGTCCTTTATTTCATTTAATACATCTTTAAACATATTTGGTTTTACTGCTAAAAATAATATATCCGAAAATGCTGTAACTTCATTATTATCTAATGATGTCTTAACATTAAACTCATCTTCTATCCTTAATTTTGACTCTTTACTTCTTATAGATACAAATATATTATCTAGTGCTATTTTACCTGAATTTATAATACCTCCAAGAATAGCTTTTCCCATATTTCCACAACCTATAAATCCGATCTTTTTATCCATTACTATCACTTCCTTATTAAGATTTTTTATAAATATTTTTCTTATTTTTTTATAATTTAAGTTTTTCCCCACTTTACTCATAGGATATCTTAAGTTTTAAATTGCACACTAATTAATAAGGAGGGATATATAATGAAAGAAAATTTATTAGACTTAAATAAACTTAATAAAAATAAAAATCCAATAATTAACATTATTGATAAAGATAAATTTTATGATATTTATATTTTTCTTCAAGACCTTACTAAAGAAGAAATATTAATAAAATACGTAAATAACTTCTTAGTTTTAAACCTCTCCTTAAAAAATAAAGAAAACTTGCTATATAGATTCAAAAGAATTTTTTATTTAAAAAATGTAGATATAGACAGGATTCAAAATTCGGTACATGCTAATCTAGTCTACATTAAAATTCCTAAGAGAAGTTAGACTATAACTTCAATATACTACTTATAATGTAAAATACAGAATGAATAATTAATGGAAAAACTCCAAAAGGAGTTTTTAAGTCTAATTTGTTATCAGTAATTCCATAGGAATTACATCCAAAATTCTTCATTTTTAATTCTTCATTCTTAATTAACAAAGAGCTGTCTTTAAGACAGCTCATTTTTTACTCATATACAAGTTCTAAATTAGCAAACTTACTGTGTGCTCCTATCCAAGCCATCTTAACTGTCCCAACAGGGCCATTTCTCTGTTTTGCTATAATACATTCACCAATATTTTTTTCTTCTGTTTCCTTATTATAATATTCATCTCTATACAAGAACATAACAACGTCAGCATCCTGCTCTATAGATCCAGATTCTCTTAAGTCAGATAACATCGGTCTATGGTCAGCTCTTTGCTCAGGCGCACGAGAAAGCTGAGATAAAGCTATAACAGGGCATTCCATTTCCTTAGCAAGTGCTTTAATAGATCTAGATATTTCAGATACTTCTTGTTGTCTACTCTCACTTCCTGCACTACCACTCATAAGTTGAAGGTAATCAATAAGAATCATGTCTATACCATGTTCCATTTTTATCTTTCTACACTTTGATCTCATTTCCATTACACTTAATCCAGCAGTATCATCTATGTAAATTTTTGCTTTAGAAAGTGGTCCTGTAGCTCTTGCAATTCTTTCCCAGTCATCATCATCTAGATTACCTGTTCTAAGCTTTAACATATCTACATTAGCTTCAGAACAAAGCAATTTATATGCTAATTGCTCCTTAGACATTTCCAGGGAAAATATAACTACGCTCTTTCCTTCTCTAAGTGCTGCATTTTCTGCAATATTTAGAGAAAATGTTGTTTTTCCCATAGATGGTCTTGCAGCTATAAGTACCATATCCCCTTTTTGGAATCCTGATGTTTTAGCATCTAAGTCTCTTATACCTGATCCAACGCCAGTTATAGAGCCCTTATTATTAAATAGCCTTTCTATTTCTAAAAATCCTCTTTCTAGTACATTTGCTAATGATTCATATTCATTAGACCCCTGCTTCTCTGCTAAATCAAAGATTTTCTTTTGAGCTATATCTATAACATCTTCTACTCTATCCTGCTTATTATAACTTTCTTCTATAATTTGTGTCGCTGACTTAATAAGTTTTCTTAAAGTAGATTTATCTTCTACTATCTTTATATATGCTTCTAAGTTAGCAGTAGTAATAACTGATGAACTTACTTCTGATATATAAGTAACTCCACCTGCTTTATCTAGGTTATCCGTTGATTTTAAATATTCTAATAAGGTTACAAGGTCAACAGCCATATCCTTAGAGAACATCTCTCTAATAGCCTTAAAAATGACTTTATGACCATCTCTATAGAAATCTTCATCTTTTAGCTTTTCTAGAGCTTTAGAAATAGCACTTTTATCTATTATCATAGCCCCAATTACTGACTGCTCAGCTTCTAAACTTTGAGGCAAACTTCTCATTATTGGTGCATCCATATGTAACCTCCTCATTATTAATATAACTATTATATCAAATATATATATTATATTAAATATATATATTTACTACTATAGTCAACAAGCTTTATATTTAATATTCTTATTTAAATTCTTATAATTTTCCTTCTTAATCCTTAACAAAAAATTTAACTTATACAATAATACGAAATAAAGCTGATAAAAATTATATTATTAAATCTAATTTTAATAAGATAGACTTAAATACTCTAATTATCAGCTTTTATTTAACTATATTATTTTTCAAATACTATATCCATTAATTCTTCAATAGTACTAATAGCTTTAACTTCTACATCTTGAAGATTTAAAGGAATTTCTTTTTCATTTGCCTTAGGTACTAAAACAAGCTTTATACCTTTTCTTCTAGCACCATATATTTTTTCAAATATTCCTCCAACAGGTTTAATACTTCCTCTTAAAGATATTTCTCCTGTTATTGCAACATCTTGTCTGATAGGCCTTTCTAATAATGCACTTATTATTGAAATTGTAATAGCTGCTCCAGCTGATGGACCATCTATTCTTCCTCCTCCAACAATATTTACATGTATATCATAGTCCTTAATATCCTTATCTGTCATTCTTCTTATTACAGATGCTGCATTAAATACAGAATCTTTAGCCATAGAACCAGCCGTATCATTAAACTTAACTATTCCCATACCTGGCTTTTTAGATTCAAATACTACTGTTTCTATTTCTAATGTAGAACCCATAAATCCACTTACGCCTAATCCATAAGTATGACCTACTTCAAATTTATTAGTTTCCTCAATTATTTCATATGGTACATATCTTCCTATAGATATAACCTCTTCTACATCATTAATAGTAATTTTAGAATTTTTATCATCCTTTGAATTATATAAGGCATATCCATATGCATCAGCTAAAATATTTACTGCCTTTCTTCCTTCAAAGGTATATCTGCTTACAAGCTCTGCAACACCATCTTCTATTTCAACTTGAAGTTTTTTAGCTGCATTTTCTATTATTCCTATAATATCTTGTGATGAAAGTGGCTCAAAATATACCTCTGTACATCTTGATCTAAGAGCAGGATTAATTTTCCCTGGATCTCTTGTGGTTGCTCCTATTAAAACAAAATCTGCAGGAGCTCCCTTTTCAAAAAGATACTTTATATATTTAGGAGTATTTTCATCATCTGGATCATAATATGATGATGAGTATTCAACTCTCTTATCTTCTAAAACTTTTAATAGCTTATTTTGAAGTATTTCATCTAATTCTCCAATTTCATCTATAAATAGCACTCCACCATGAGCTTCTGTAACTAAACCAGTCTTAGGTTCAGGAACACCTATTTCTGCTAAGTCCTTCTTACTACCTTGATAGATTGGATCGTGAACTGATCCTAAAAGTGGATTTGTTATTTCTCTTGGATCCCATCTTAATGTAGTACCATCAACCTCAACAAACTTAGAATCATCATCAAATGGTGTAAATCTTAGTTTTCTAGCCTCTTCTAATGCTAATCTAGCAGCTGAAGTTTTACCAACCCCAGGTGGTCCATATAAAATTATATGTTGGGGATATGGTGAAGACATCTTTGATATTAATGACTTAATAGCTCTTTCTTGACCTACTATCTCCTCAAAATTTTCTGGTCTTAAAAGACTCATAACATTCTTATTTATTTTTTTAGCATCTAATGCTTCTAATCTCTCAAGTTTAACTGTTGTTTTAGTGCTTTCTGGTCCTTTTTGCTTCTTTATTATTGATAGCTTTATGTCATCCATAAACTTATCTTGTCTTTCTTGAAGGGCCTTTTCCACTTGAGTTTCTACTTTATTTTGAACATATTTTCTAGCAATATTTTCTGATATATAATAAATTGTATCTTCTAGTACATCCCTTATTTCATCTTCCTTAGGTACTGCCTTTAATCCCTTCCCGTCTGATGCGATTACATTTAATGCATATAATCTTTCGCATATGTTAATAGAGTTTATATACTTTTGTAGTTTAAATCTTACTATCCTAGCTCTAACGGCACCTTCATCTAATACATTATTTAATATCTGATTTATTACATTTGCTTGTGCGTCTAAAGATAGATCACTATCTAATAAACTCTCTATATTTGTTTCATCGTAAGCCTTCAAACTTAGTCCTCCTTATGATTGCTCTACAATGGTTACCTTCATCTTAGTAGATACTTCTGGATATATTTTAATTTCTATATCATAACTACCTGCAACCTTAATTGTATCCATAACAATTTTCTTTTTATCTATTGATAACTTATATTCTTTATTAATTAATTCCGCTACATCTTTACTAGTTATAGCTCCAAACAATCTTCCATTATTACCTTTAGCTTCTATCTTAACTTCTTTTCCTTTTAATTCAGAAGCTAATTTTTGAGCTGCTTCTATTTCAGCTAACTTTTTCTTTCTTTCATTTTCCTTTTTAGCATTTAATATATGCATATTTGAGCTATTTGCTTCTTCAGCTAATTTCCTAGGAAATAAATAATTTCTTGCATATCCATCTGATGCCTCTATAACATCGCCTTTTTTACCTAATTTTTTAACATCTTGTAATAATATTACCTTCATGTTATTCACCAACCTTTAAATGTTTTTCTATTGATTCTTTTAATTTTATTTTTGCTTCTTCTATAGTAGTATTACTTAATTGGACTCCAGCCATATTCATATGGCCTCCTCCACCTAATTCCTCAAGAATTACTTGAACATTTATTTCTCCAATGGATCTTCCACTAATTACGGCATCTCCATTTATGTTTATCAAAACAAAGCATACATTTATGCCTGAAATATTTAATAATTCATCAGCTGCCCTAGCTGCCATAAATGATTTTTTTAACCCTTCAGGTGCTACAGCTATTGCAAGGTTATTATTAACCTCAGCCGTTTTTATTGTATCTGCTATTATTAAAAAGTCCTCTAAATTATCCATAAACATTTTCTTTACTTCGATTGTATCTGCTCCTGATGCTCTTAAAAATGATGCTGCATCAAAGGTTCTAACACCAGCCTTAAAAGAAAATCCCTTTGTGTCCATAAATATACCAGCTAATAGTCCTTCAGCTTCAAGCCTTGTTAAATTAGGTCTTTGAACCATGTATTGAATTACTTCTGTTACCATCTCTGATGTAGAAGATGCATATACTTCTATATAACTTAGAATAGCCCCTTCAACTGTATCTGGACTTCTTCTATGATGATCTATTATAATCTTCTTTTGAACCTTATCTACTATACCTCTTTCTAAGATATAACTTGAATTGTGTACATCTACTATAATAAGTAATGTTTTTTCATTTATTTGTTCATATGCTTCTTCAACAGATATAAATAAATTATCGTATCTTGAATCACTTTTAAGCTTTCCTAAGAAATACTCTATTGCAGATACATCTTTTCCAAGTATAATATTACATTGCTTACCTAATTGTTTAACTACTGATGATAATCCTATTGATGATCCAAAGCAATCCATATCAGGGTTCTTATGTCCTATTATAAGTACATTACTACTTTCATAAATTAATTCCTTTATAGAATGGGAAACTACTCTAGCTCTAACTCTTGTTCTTTTTTCAATTTCTCTAGTATTCCCTCCAAAGAATTTAATTTTATCATTATTTTTTATAGCAACTTGATCCCCACCTCTACCTAAGGCTAATTCCTTAGCTATTGTTGCAAAATTATTATTTTCTAAGGGGCAAGTTCCTCCTCTACCTATTCCTATACTTAGAGTTACTTCAAATTTATTTCCTCTATCAATTTCTGATATTTCTTTTAATATTGAAAATTTATTATTTATCTCTTCATCTATATATTTATCTTGAACAGATAAAACATATTTATTAGTATCATACTTCGTTATCATAGCCTTAAGCCTTTGAGCATAAGCGTTAATACTCTTTTCTACATCAGCTACAAGCATAGGTCTATCACTTTCTAAAGTATTTTCTAATACTTCTGCTAGATTGTCTACTTCAATTAACATAATACTTTCCTTAGTGTTATCTATATTTTTGAAATTACTTATATCATTGAAATACACTATATATAAATTTTCATCTAAATCATATCCTTCTATCCTACTAGCATATACTATATATAATGAATCTACTATCTTTATTTTTTGATGTAAATCTCTATCACAAGCTAATAGTCTAGATATGTTTAACCCTCTTGCTATACTTACAATATTTAATCCACTAGGATCTTCTTCAGGGATAAATTTTCTAAATTCCTTATTACTCCAAAATATTTCTCCTGATTCTTTTATAATTGCTACAGGAAAAATTAGATTAAAGATATTACTATTAATATTTTCATTAATATCTACCTTTATCTGCTCTACTTTTTCATCTATGATCTCTTCTTCTTTTATACTTGATAAATGCTCAGTTATACTAAATAAAAGAAAAATACATAATAGAATACTGCCAAGTATAGCGCTTTTTAAATAATAAAAGCCAATACAAGCTACCACAAATAGAACTGGTGTAATTATAGGCCTAATAATTTTAAGTCTCTTTTCTAAAAATTCCTTCCATTCCATAAGACTAATGGCGCTCCTTTAAATGTGATTGAAGTTTACTTAAACTCCTTCCATCGTTTTCATATTCATGACCTTCTGCTATTCCTACTTGAAGTTTATTCTTCACGTCATCATCTACATCTTTACATGAATATCCTAATTTTTGAGCTAATACATATAAAATAATTACAGCTCCTGATATGCAATTTAGTATC
This sequence comes from Clostridium sp., assembly GCA_018372555.1. Classification (GTDB taxonomy): domain Bacteria; phylum Bacillota; class Clostridia; order Clostridiales; family Clostridiaceae; genus Clostridium. The sequence continues at coordinate 5,729 of JAHAIU010000073.1, read as the reverse complement.
GCATCTTGTGCCACATTACTTCCTTTAGTTAGCAAATGATAAAATTCACCTATTATACATAGTAAATTTGCCTTAAGCTTTTCTATCATCTTAATATTAGCCATTATATTTAAATCATCTCTTTTCACCATACTCACCCCTATATTATTACCCTTGTATATATATTTTAATTATATTTATGATTTAATGCAACAGCTTATAAATAATATTACATATTTTGTAAATATATTATTATGTATTAGTATAACAAAAAACCCCTGATAAAACAGGGGTTAATCATATTACTCAGTTGTAAATGGTAATAATGCTATGTTTCTTGATCTCTTAATAGCAGTTGTTAATTCTCTTTGGTGTTTAGCGCAAGTTCCAGAAATTCTTCTTGGTAATATCTTACCTCTTTCTGTAACAAACTTTCTTAGCTTAGTTATATCTTTGTAATCTATAGCTTCAGCTTTTTCCACACAAAAAGCACATACTTTTCTCTTAGATCTTCTCATTTTTCCAGATCTCTTCATGTCTCTCATGCTAATTCCCTCCTTCTTCTTAGACTATTAGAAAGGCATATCTCCATCATCTACAGGAGTCATGTCTTCTTCAAAATTCATCCCACCAAAGTTATTTGATGGATTTGAATAACCAGAATTGTTTGAAGCTCCAAAGTTATCATTAAAACCTTGGTCTCTTCCAGCACCACTTCCATTACCTGATCCAATGAATTCAAATGATTCTACAACTACATCAGTTGTATATCTCTTTGTTCCATCCTTAGCATCATAACTACCAGTTCTAATGCTTCCAGTAACAGCTAGTTGTCTGCCCTTAGTAAGATATTGTGCTATTGTTTCACCAGTTTTACCAAAAGCTACACAATTGATAAAATCAGTTTCATCCTTTTTAAAAGGTCTTGTTACTGCTAAAGAAAATCTTGTAACAGCAGTACCACTTCCAGCCGCAAAGTTAAGCTCTGGATCCCTTGTAAGTCTTCCAATAAGTATTACCTTATTCATAACAATATCACCTCTTACGCTTCTTGTTTTACTATGATATGTCTTATAACACCATCAGTAATTCTGAATATTCTGTCTAATTCCTTAGGTAATTCTGAATCAGCATTGAAGTTGATTAATGTATAGAATCCTTCGTTAACTTTTGAAATTTCGTAAGCAAGCTTTCTTCTACCCCAAACGTCAACATTTTCTATAGTTCCTCCACCGTTTTCTATTACACCCTTAAACTTTTCGATTGCAGCTTTGCAAGCTTCCTCGTCTAATGATGGGTGTAGTATAAATATAGTTTCGTACTTTCTCATCATTTTCACCTCCTCCCCTCGGACTCTGGCTGTACTTTGTACAGCAGGGATTACAATTAATTATTTTATCATTATTTAATTTTTTTTGCAAGATAAAAAATTAACTATATTATTCCTTTACTACTTTTTTTGCATCCTTTTGGAACTTACTTCTTGGAATCATAATTATTCTTCCGCATCCTACACATTTAATTTTAATATCTGCCCCAAGTCTAATTACTTCAAAATCCTTACTCCCACAAGGATGCTGTTTTTTCATTTCTACAATTGTACCTAAGTCAAAATTTTCTACCATAAAAATATCCTCCTAAAGTATTAATTATTATTTACTAATTGAGTCTTCGGATAAGGAATTTCTACCCCTGCCTCATCTAATGACTTCTTAATTTCTTTTCTTAATTCCCTCTCCATCTTCCATTGAGAAAGTGGTTTAGATTTTCCTACCACTCTAATAGTTACCCCTGATGCATTTAAAGATATGGCACCTAATACTTCTATATTTTCTCTTATATCTTCACTATTTGATTTTTGAAATTTTTTACAAGTATCTGTTATTATATTTATAGTATTATCTATATCCTCTTCATAGGCAATTTCAACATCTACTATAAATCTCATATCATATCTTGAATGGTTTGTCACTTCCAATACAGAGCCATTTGGAATATTATGGATGTCACCACTAAAATCCTTTAAAGTGGTAGCTCTTATTCCTATACTTTCAACTATTCCACTATATACTCCTATTGTTACATGATCACCAACACCATACTGATCTTCAAATATTATGAAAAATCCATTTATTATATCCTTTACTAAACTTTGAGCACCTATACCTACTACAAAACCTACTGCACTTAATACTGCTGCAGATACCTTAAAGGTACTCCCTATTATAATTGCAGCTCCTGAAAAGTAAACTATGTATTTTAATGAACTTTTTAATATAGCTCCTACCGTTAACGCCTTTTGAGCATCCATAGAAAAACTTCTTTTACTATTAACTTGATTTTTAACAAATTTATCAATTATCTTATTACCTATTTTTATTATTAAAAACATCACTGTTATTAGTAAAATCATACTTATAGTTTTACTCACTATAAATTCAATTACATTAATACTACTATTTAGTGCTTGTTCCCAATTAAAACTTACTGCAATTTTCCCATTTTCATCAAAACCTGTATTAATAAATGTAGAAATATTTGTCATATTAAAACTCCTAGCTTAATTCTATAAAATTATTATCTTCTTTTTCATATATATTTTTATAACTAATAATATTATTAGCAATAATCTTGTCTACATACACTTTTTCTTCTATCCTAACACATATTCCGCAACTATGAGTTATTGATGTAGGAGTAGGCATCATTCTAAACTTCATCCCTATTTCATTTAATTTTTTTTCTGCATTCATTGCATCTAAAGTATTTTTAAAAACAATTATATAATATTTCATAAATGTCTCCTTTATAATTTATTTTATATTTAATTATATTATATTTATCTTTGTAAATGAAGATAAGTTAATTTATAATTTTATTATATAGGTTGCAATAAAATTTTACATTATATTAAGGTAATTCATATATAAAATATTTTAGTTATGTATTTCTCAAATTAGCTTATATAGAAATTAAGCTGTATATACTTCCAATTAATTTAATTAATTCTATAATTGTTCTTTACTTTATAATTTAATTAATTTTAGAATTATTCTTTACTTAAAATAGCATAAGTTATCAAAATATAAATTAACTATTGAAACATTATTGTATAATTATAGAGCTTATATTTTATTAATTTAAATTTTGTATTAAAAATATTTAAAAGATAAATCTATCTTAATAACTTATATATAATTAAAAAATAGACTCTTTCAATCTAGATAATTTACTAAAGAATTATTTTAAAGTTATAATGATATAATAATAAATACTATTAGATTATTGATGTAAATTATTACTTGAGACATCTATAAAAATTTTTAGGAGCTGATAATTTGAACATTTATTTAGATAATGCCAGTACAACTTTTCCTAAACCTAAAGTTGTTTCTGATTCTATATATAATTTTTTAATTGACATAGGAGGTAATCCAGGTAGGTCAAATCATAGTAACGGTATGGAATCAAATAGGCTTTTATTAGATGCTAGAGAAACTATAGCAAGTTTTTTTAATTTTAATAACATAAGTAATGTTATATTTACAAGTAATATAACATCTTCATTAAATATACTTATAAATGGCTGCTTAAAAAATGGAGATCATGTTATTACTACCTCAATAGAACATAATTCAGTCTTAAGACCATTATTTAAATTACAAAGTAATAACTTCATTGAATTATCCATAGTAGATTCTAATGAATTTGGTTTTATAAATGTTGCTGATATAAAGAATTCCATTAAAGAAAATACTAAATTTATTATATTATCCCATGCTTCTAATGTTTTAGGCTCTATTCAACCTATAGAAGAAATAGGAAAGCTTTGCAAGGATAATGGTATATTTTTTATATTAGATTCAGCTCAAAGTGCAGGTGTTTTAGATATAGACTTTAAAAAGCTAAATCTTAGTGCATTAGCTTTTACTGGTCATAAAAGCCTTTTTGGTCCTCAAGGTATTGGTGGATTTATAATTACAGATGAACTTAATGAGATTTGTAATCCGTATATTTTAGGTGGTACAGGGAGTATGTCTTATTCACTTGCGCAACCTGATTTTCTTCCAGATAAATTTGAATCTGGAACCTTAAATATGCCAGGGATCGTTGGCCTAAATGAAGGTATTAAATTTATAAATAAGGAAGGTCTTAATAGTATATATGAAAAAAATTCTTATTTACGAAGCTTATTGATTTCTAATTTACAAGATATTAAAAATATACAATTATATGAAGATTTCAGTAATCCTAACTATACTTCATGCGTATCCTTTAACTCTACAAAAATGGATACTGCTGAACTTTCTTATGAACTTGATTATAAATATGGAATTAAAAATAGATCTGGATTACACTGTGCTCCATTAACACATAAATCAATAGGAAGTTTTCCTGATGGAACAGTTAGATTAAGTATAAGTTACTTTAACACTATTGAAGACATTAATTATACAATAGATTCAATAAATAAAATTTTAAAATGAATATTAACCTCCCTTGATGTCAATAATTACATAAGGGAGGTTTTGCTATGGAAATTATAAAAAAAGAGTTTGACTCATCCTTTGAATATTCATATATAGAAGTTGGAAAATATCTTTATAAATCTCTAATTAATATCATCCAATCTAATAGACCTATTATCTTTTTATGCATTGGAACAGACAGATGTACCGGTGATTCGCTAGGACCCTTAGTAGGATATAAATTAAAGAGTATATCTTCATTATTTGATTCAAAAAATATATATTTTTATGGTTCTTTAGAAAATCCTGTTCATTCTCTAAATCTAGAAAGTATTATCTTAAAGATAACTTCTAATTTCATAAATCCTTATATTATAGCTATTGATTCCTGCCTAGGGCAAACTATAAATATTGGAAAAGTTTTCATTAGTAATGCACCTGTTTATCCTGGATCTGCAATTAATAAAACTCTACCTTCTGTTGGAGACTTAAGCATTACTGGTATAGTAAATATATCTAGTAAATATGATTTTTTAACATTACAAAATACTAGGCTTTATACTGTTATGATTTTATCTGATACTATATATAAGGGCATTAATTATTTCTTAGAGTTATATGAAAAGTATATTATTAAAACTAATAAAAAAAAGGAGCTACTTCGTGATGAACAATAGTTCATTTCATTGTAGCTCTTTTAATTATTTCTTATTTATTGCTTCATTTAAAACATAAGTCTCTTCTTCAGATAACTCATATCTAGATATACCTTTATCAACTGGCTTAGCATAGGTTGTACTATCATGTCTAGAATAAATTCCAGTTATCATCACACCATCGTTATAAGAGTCTAATATTGCTATTGAGAAGCTTAAATCACTTCCCACATCAGGAAATGCTTTATATCTCATTATTGCAACTTTATTTACGCATCCCTTTATTTCTTCTTTTATTACTTCACATTTATTTAAGGCTTCTTCTGATTTTCCAATAGCTTTATCAATATCATCTAACTTTGAAGTTATTAAATCTTCTAGATTTTTATTATTAACTCCACGCATCATTTTTCTATACTTCTTTTCAAGCTTCTTAGTTGTACTCATTAATGTAAGCACCATTATTAATAGTAGCAATACTATTAATAGTAATCCTATTATAATAAAAGCTGAATTTTCATTTATTATTTTAATTAAATTTTCCATTATAAGTGCCCCTTCCTAATAAGTTGAGAAATAACACTATAATGTTTCACGTGAAACATTATTTATTTATTTATTTATT
>JAHAIU010000509.1 GCA_018372555.1 Clostridium sp. | reverse complement strand
GTAATTTTGCTGATAAATTCATTTGCCCCACCTCCTATAGAAATTATATAAAAGTGGGGCAATTTTATCTACCAACTAACCATTTCTTTTTGTCAACTATTAGTTGCAACTAGCTAAAATACTATATTTTCTTTTAATTTATTTCTTTAAAGTAACAAGGGTTATTTTTTATAATGATTTCTAATTCTATAGTATTATTGGTTAAGTACTCCTCTTCTTAAATATATTAAGTATTTCTAAAATGGAGAAAATGGACCTATTGGGTAGAATGGATATGGGTAAGGTATTGGGAATATCCTAAAAATCGAGTTAAAAGGAAAGCCCCTTCGTCTGAAACGTCTATGCCTTCTCATTTTCCTTGGTCTATTAAACTGTCTTTGAGTATTATATTGACCTTGATCATCGTCATCATATAATATATCCTCTCCAACCATCATCATTACACCATTAGAATCTACCTTGTCAATAACTCCATCAAACGAAGTACCATCTTTCATTACTAAAATAATATGGTAGTCCATTAAGTTTTTACATTCATCAAATAACTTCTGTAAGTTATTATTCTTATCATCTCTGTCATAGTTCAACTATATCACTTCCTTTCTAATAGTATGATATTCATTGCTAATAAAAGGGACACTATTGAATTAAATCTATTTTATTAATTAAAAATAAAGAAGCTTTAATAATAAAAAAGAAGGACTTTTATGTCCTCCCTTATTTTATCTTCCATTTACATATTTTGTTTTGTATAACATCTATTACCTTAAACATAATTATTCCCAAAATACTTATTAAAATTATTCCAGCATACATCCCCTCATAATCAACCTCTATCCAAGAATTCATAATATAATAACCTATTCCATACTATGTTGCATACTTGTATTTAGATGCTTTTAGAGTTAGTTCATTAAGTAATATTTTTATAAAATGAGAACAAGTCATATGATTGAAATTAAATTAATCCAAAGTGCTTCATTGCATGATAAAACCCATCGTTATCAACATCATCTGTTACATAATCACATATATCTTTAATTTGCTTAGGAGCATTCCCCATAGCTATGCTAGTAGTAGCATACTCCAACATCTCCATATCATTATAGTCATCACCAATAGCATATATATCTTCCTTATTAACTTTATAATGTTTTAAAATAACTTCCATTCCATCCTTTTTTGAAACTCCTTTTTCACATATCTCTCCACCAGCAAATAATTTGCTTAAGGAAAGTGGAACACATTTATATTTTTCACCTAGATCTCTTTCCAAATCATCATAGGAAATAGGACATCCCCCTCCATCATATAATATATCTGCAGCATAATAATGTAACTTATTAATATCTATTTCCATGGCATCATCAACTTCCTTAGTTCTACTTGATACCTTTT
>JAHAIU010000508.1 GCA_018372555.1 Clostridium sp. | reverse complement strand
CTGATAATTCATTAGCTAAAACAGTAGTAGTTGCCGTTTGTTCTTCTGAGATTGAAGCAATATGTGATACTTTTTCATCTATACTCTCAATTAATTCAACAATATTATGAAGATTACTAGGTATTAAGTTTAACTTTTCTCCCCCATTCATTAATTTACTTACTACAATATCAGTACACTTTACAGCTTCAGTAGTGTTCATAGTTAATGCTTCTATATTTTCATAGATAGTTTTTATTGATTCATTAGAGTATTCTGCTAAAGCTTTTATTTCGTTAGCCACTACTGAAAACCCTCTTCCCTGATCTCCTGCCCTTGCAGCTTCTATTGATGCATTTAGTGCTAAAAGATTAGTCTGATCTGCTATTTGCTTTATTATGTCTGTTACTCCCTTAATATCTTTTACCATAGATCCTACAATATTTAATTCTTCTTTAATCTTTTTAATCCCTTTAAATGAATCACCTATAAACTCAACAATTCCATCGACTTCCTTAGCACTTTCTAAAGCTTTATCTTTGGTATCATTAGAATTATTACTTAACTCCTGTATTGATTCTGATACAGAATCAGCGGTAGATGCTAGTTCTTCACTACTTGCAACCATAGATTGTATAATATCACTTTGTGAATTAGAGGTAGTTATCATACTACCAATAGCATCTAAGTTAATAATTTTTTCTACTATACTATTTGCCCCAATTATAGCGCTATTATCATAATAACACTTAAGTAAAGAATTAATCATATTCTCTAAGTCCTTATTATTATCTTTTAAAGATATATAACTTTTGTTTCTAATACTGTCACCTAATAACTTCGTTAAATCTAGCATATCATTATTCTCTTCCACTTTTCTTCTAAACATAAACTCCTCATAATGGCGCTATTCTACAATATAAAATAAAGAATTAATGATGAAAAATAATCCTTTTAATAATTATCTAAAAATTATTAAAATAGTTATTAATTACCAACTCATAATTGAAATTATTATGCTATAGCCCATGCCCTCTTAAATTATTTTGTAATATCCAATTCGAATATGTATATATTTTACCATATACCCCTGCAAAATTTAACATTTTTTCTCTCAATTTTACAAATGTTGTTTTAAATAGAAAAAAGCAAAAATAGAATCTATTTTTGCTTTCTATAATTTCTATGCACTTTTATTAGCTAAAGTTATTAGAAAAATAACCTACTAACTCAACAATCCAATTTTTAATATTAGGATATTCTTCTCTAATTATTCTTTTAATTTCTTCTTTAGATGAATCTAATGATAAAGTTTTTAATCCATCTACTTTATTTCCTATAGCTATATTAGCCTTTGCATAATCACCTACTGCTATATCTGAAGCTATTGCTCCACCTCCTACAGCATACCTTCCAATAGCT
>JAHAIU010000072.1 GCA_018372555.1 Clostridium sp. | reverse complement strand
ATAAATAGATAGAAATTAATTGCTGGGAGGCGTTTACATGTGGTTTCTATATTTTGTTATTTATAGTTTTTTAGGATGGATTTGTGAGGTAATATATTGCTCAATTCCAGCTAAAAAGTTTATTAATAGAGGTTTTTTAAAAGGACCAATATGTCCGGTATATGGATTTGGAGCAGTGTTTGTGATATATATAATGACAAGCCTAAATATTAAATCACCTATTTTAATATTTATATTTGGTGGAATAATAGCTTCTGTAATAGAGTTTATAGCAGATTTAATGTTAGAATATGTTTTTCATACAAGGCTTTGGGATTACTCTAATAGAAAATTTAATATTAAAGGAAGAGTTTGCTTGCTTAATTCTACTTTATTTTCAATTTTATCTCTTGTATTAATGAGTTTCATACATCCTATAATTATGAGTTATATAAAGATGCTTTCAAATAGAGCTCTTATAATAATAGTGATTATATGTATGTTATTATTAATAACAGATATTTTACGTACAGTTTTAGAAGTAATCAATTTAAATACTACTCTTAAGAATATGAGTCTTTTGAAAGAACTTAAAAAGGAATTTAGCAAAAAAGAAATTAAATTTATAAGACTTATTAATGCGTTCCCTCAATTGGAACATAAAAGATATAAAGAAGAGTTTAATAACCTTAAGATAGCAATTAAGGAAGCAATAAAAAATAATATTAAATAATAAACAGGAGGTAAATATGTATATAGCATTTGTTAATAGAGTACTAGATACTGAAGAATTAAAAGAAAAAATAGAAAAAAATAGTGAGTTTAAAGTTTTAAAAGATATGAGTAAGGGTACTAAAAGAGAAGATACTTTTGCTTATAATTTAAGTATAAAAATAGATGTATTAAATGAAATAATAAAAGATGATTATGATTTAAATGAGATAAGTGAAGATGAGTTATTTGATGAATATATAAGCTTAGCAGAGGAACTTGCAACAGACCTTGAAGATATACTTCCAGAAGATGCGATTATTGATATGAAGGCTTATAAGTGGGATTTATCTGATAATGATATTAGACTTGTTTTAGCTGGGATACATGAAGATATGAATGAAGGAAAGTTAAAAGATGTAATGAAGAGATTACTTACTCAATTAGAGTAATTTAAAATAAATTAGTATATAAGGATTTATAATTAAGTTGTACTTAAGAATTAAACAGTAAAAAAGAATAATCATTGAAGTGATTCTTACAGAATTACAAAAAAGAATTATTAAAAACTCCGAAAGGAGTTTTTTTATAAAAATTATTTCTTATGTATTATTCAATTCCCTATAATGATGGAGGAGAAGAAAAGTTATTAGTAGCAGTAAAAAATGCTGAGATAATTTTTTCTGTTTTAAATAATATAAGCGAATTTGACAATTCAAAAATATTTATTTTAGATGAAGATGCTAATGTTATTTTTGATAAAAATTACTTAACAGGTGATGGAATAGAAAACTATATTGCAGAAAAGAGTTCAGATAAAAGTTACTCTGAAATTATTAATATTCATAATAATATGATTAAGGGTGATAGCAATGTAGAAGCTTATAAGATGGGAAATGAAAAGGGGTACATAGCTTACTTTGGGATAAATAGTGCTAATTGGTCTATAGGAGTTTAAATAACTAAAGCATCTCTCTTAGGAGAGTTAAAAGGATTAGCAGCTTGGATTATTGTTTCATCTATAATTATACTTATTATAAGCATGATATTAGTTAACTTAATTATTAATGGATTAGATAAAATAATTGATTTAATTAAAAACACTATGGATGAATTCTCAAAAGGAAATTTACATGTTGATTTTCATAAAAAATATTTAGATAGGAACGATGAAGTGGGTAACATATGTAGGGCAGTAGAATCTACAAGGTCTACTGTTGTAGATATGATAGTTGGGGGGAAAAATAATTCAAATGATACTTTAGAGGATTCAGCTAATTTAGCTTATATAGCTGATGTACTAAATGGCTCTACAGAAAATATTTACTTAGCTATGAATGAAGTAGCAAGTGGAACTGAAAATCAATCTAATGAACTTTTAGATATATAAAGCATTTACTAAAATTTTAAATGTGATTATGCACAATGTAAAGTGAAGAATTAAGAGTTATTAGCTTTCTCATTAACTAATAACTCTTAATTTTTAACTAATTAGCACATACCGCCATTCCCACTGCCAGAATTGCCTCCACCTCCACCGCAGAGGTTCATACCACCTTGAGGCTTAGTATTTTGATTAGTTTTTTGATAATAATTAACTATTTCATTAGATCGCTTTCTAAGAGTATCTAAAGCATCTAAGTATTCTTCATTGGTTGGATCAATTTCTGTAGATTTTAAAATATGTTGAATACCTTGATCAAACCAACCTTTTTTAAAATATACAAACCCCATTAAATAGTTCCATTCAGCGGAATTTTGCAAATCTAATAAATTTAATTTGCTTTCAGCAATAGAAATATTATTATTATCTATATAAGATCTAATTTCTTTATAAATTCCACCATTTATTAATAAATCATACGCCATATTTGCATCATTTAAGATATTTTCAGCAAGGGGTCTAGAACTAAATGGTTTCCCATCTCGTGAATATTCGTTAAGGATATTTTTATAAGCTCTTTTAATCTCTTCATTTGAAGAATTTTCAGATACACCTAATACTTTATATGGATCCAATACCTTCACATCCTTTATTATTAATTAAAAAATATTTGTTCATAATATATATGTTTCAATAAGCAATCTACATTTTTAGTAATTATGTTATTTTAAGTGAAAAATATTTTTAAAGTAAACTACATCAATTGAAAGCATATATATCTTTAAATTTTTATATAAGTTTTCAAGTTATTTCAATTTATTAACGTTTTAATATGAAGTATAAACTAATAAAATGTAAAAACTTTATTGCAACTTATATACTTAATATATTGGAAGTTTGGGGATAATATGATAAATTTATTTTATATAAAGATTAGTAATTGAAAGAACTATAAGAAAAAAAGGAGATATAAATGCCAAGATTTAAAAAAATATATATAGAGACAACAAATATTTGTAATTTAAGTTGTAATTTTTGTCCTAAAACTAGTAGGGAACTAGGCTTTATGGAAGCTTATGAGTTTAAAAATATTATAGAAAAAATAAAGGGCTATACAAATTATATTTATTTGCATTTAATGGGTGAACCCTTTTTAAATAAGAATTTAAAAAGTTTTCTAAAAATTGCAAAAGAAGCTGATATAAAAGTTAATATTACTACTAATGGAACATTATTAAATAATGTTATGGAAATATTAATTGAATCAGAAGCAATAAGGCAAATAAATATTTCATTACATAGCTTTGAGGCAAATGAAAGTAAAATAGACTTTAATGAATATTTAAATAATGTTTTAACATTTATAAAAGAGGCTAATGAAAAAAGTGAAATTATCTGTGCTTTAAGACTTTGGAATATTGATACTGAAGAGCTTAAAGCTAATAATAGTTTAAATAGTGAAATTATAAAAAGAATTGAGAATATATTAGAATTAGACTTTTCTCTTGCACTAGCCTTAAGTGAGAAAAAAGGTATAAAACTTAAAAATAGGGTATATTTAAATATGGCAGAAAAGTTTAGCTGGCCTGATGCTAATCTTTCCTTAATAAGTGAGGAAGTATTTTGTCATGGTCTTAGAGACCAAATAGGAATATTAGTAGATGGTACTGTAGTACCTTGTTGCTTAGACAGTGAGGGTAAAATACCTTTAGGAAATATCTTTGAAGAAAGTCTTGAAGAGATAATTACATCAAAAAGAGCTGCTAATATATATGATGGATTTTCCAGAAGAGTTGCAGTAGAAGACTTATGTAAGAGATGTGGATATGCAAAAAGACGATTTAAATAAGGTGGTGGTAATTTGAAGTATATTTATAATTTAGCCTTCAAAATGGCTATAAGTGCTACTGTAGCTTTAGTTATTGCAAATTTATTTGATGTACAATACGCTACAGTAGCAGCAGTTATTGCAATATTGAGTATTCAAGATACAAAGAAAAAAGCATTAATAGTAGGAAGAAATAGAGTAGTTGCTTGTATAATAGCTATATTTTTATCTATAGGAATATTTAAAATACTAGGACAAAATCCTATTACTTTTGGAATATTTCTTTTAATATTTATACCTATAACATCAAAATTTAATATTGCTGAGGGAATGGTTCCTGCTGTAGTTTTATCTACACATTTATTAATTGCAGGTGAACTTAATTCTTATTGGATAATAAATGAGCTTTTAATTACCTTTATTGGAGTAGGAATAGCTTCTATAGCTAATTTATTTATGCCATCTCTTAGATCTGAGTTTAATGAGGACAAGGAGTATATTGAAAAAAGTTATAAAATTATTTTATATAAGATGGCAAATTCTTTAGTGAGTTATACAGTTGATATCGATGAAGAAATAATAATGAATGAATTAGAGAATAGATTGACTGAAGCAGTAAATAGGGCATATAAAATAGCTAGCAATAATTTATTAAATACTGATTCTTATTATATTGATTATATGAATATGAGAAAGATTCAATTTGATATTATTAAAAAATTAAGATCACATTTTGAAAAGTTTTATATGTCTTTTGAACAAACATTTATGATTTCAAAATTTACGAAAAGCGTTGCATCTCAAATAAAAGACAGTAATGATTGTTTAGATTTATTGGAGGAGCTTGGAGTTTTAAAGGAAGACTTTAAGAAAATGGCTTTGCCTAAAACTAGAGAGGAATTTGAAAATAGAGCACAATTACTACAATTTTTAAACGATATGGAAGATTTATTAAGAATAAAGAGAAACTTTATTTTAAACTATTCTAGTGAAAATAAAAGGGATAAATTTACAATAAAATCATAGAGAGGTATAATATTATAAGGGGTGAGATTTTATGGAAGAAAATATAATTTTAGAATTAAAAGACTTAAAAATGAATTTTGGAGAAAAAGAAGTATTAAAAGGTATTAATTTGAAGGTTGAAAGTGGTAGCATTATTGGTTATATAGGACCTAATGGTGCTGGTAAAAGTACTACAGTTAAATTAATCTTAGGACTTGTTGCAGGATATTCTGGGAAAATAAGGGTAATGGGAACTGATATTGCTACAGGAGATGAAAGTTATAAGAAGAAAATAGGTTATGTTCCTGAAGTTCCAGAGATATATGATAGTTTAACTGGTAAAGAGTATTTAACTTTTATAGCTCAAATTTATGGTTTTGATTATGATAAAGCTGACGAAAAAGCATTGAAACTTATGGATGTTTTAGGTATTTCTGAGTCATATAATAGTAGGATATCCTCCTATTCTAAGGGGATGAAACAAAAATTAATACTTATATCTAGTTTACTTCATAACCCAGATATATTATTTTTAGATGAGCCTTTAAGTGGTCTAGATGCCAATAGTGTTATGATAATAAAAGAAATACTATCTCATCTTGCGAAAGAAGGGAAGACAATATTTTACTCTTCTCATATTATGGAAGTAGTTGAGAAAATAAGTGATAGAATAGTTTTAATTAATAATGGCGAAATTGTAGCAGATGGAAATTTTGATGAATTGAAAAATAGTTTTAAAGAAAGTAGTCTTGAAAGTATATTTAATGAGGTTACTGGATTTCATCAGTATAAGGAGCTTGCTGATAAGTTTATATCAATAGTGAAGGAAGAGGTATAAACATATGAAAGAATTTAAAACTTTAAAAATATTAGACAAGCTTTCTGGATTATATAAAAGGGCTGGCGTTGATTATGATGTATTAAGAGTTATATTAAAAGCAAAGCTTACAATGGACGGTAGAAGAAAATCTACTATATTCAACAATGATAATAAAAAAAGCAAAAAGGATTCAAATGAGTTTTTTAAGGCTTTGATTATATATGCAATTGTAGGGGCCTTTATGAGCTTAATATTATTATTTGATTTTAATATAATGTATATAATGGCAGGTTATTTTTCCGCTATTATGATTATGATATTAACAGTTTTTATATCTGATTTTTCTTATGTATTATTAGATGTTAGGGACAAAAATATACTGCTATCAAGAGGAATAAGTAATAAAACCATAAATGCTGCTAAAATAACTCACGTATTTATTTACGTTATGTATTTAACCCTCTCGTTGGTTGGTGTAGCTTTTATACTTTCACTTAAAAAGGGGGTAGTTTTTTTTGCAATATTTGTTTTATCAATAATATTTATAGATATATTTATGATAATAATTACAGCACTTAGTTACTTATTAATATTAAAGATTTTTGATGGTGAAAAACTTAAGGATATGATAAACTTTGTTCAAATATTCTTAAGTATATTAATGGTATTAATTTATCAAATAGTACCTAGACTATTTGGTGTAATTGACTTAGGTAATATAACGTATAATGAGAAGCTATGGCATCTATTAATACCTCCTATGTGGTTTGCAGCACCTTTGTCTATTGTTTATGGTGAAGGAATAAGTATTATTAAAATAATAATGTCTCTTTTAGCTCTAATTGTACCAATACTGTCGATTATTATTTATATAAAACTAATTCCTACTTTTGAAAGAAATCTTCAAAAATTAAATAATAATAGTGAAGAAGGCAAAGAAAAAAATAAAAATATTGCTAAGGTTAGTAATTTTATTTGTAGAGATAATATAGAGAGAGCATTTTTTAGATTCTCTGTAGGGATAATTAACTCTGAAAGGGAGTTTAAACTTAAAGTGTATCCTAATTTGGGGCTTGGAATAGTACTACCATTTGTATTTTTATTTATAGGACTTCAAAATGGAGATTCATTTAAAGAGGTAATTATATCTATGAGAAATTCAAATATGTTTTTATCAGTTTATGCTTTTGCCTTAGTTATTCCTAATATAATAATTATGCTAAGTTATTCTGAAAGGTATCTTGGTGCTTGGATATATAAGGTAGCGCCTATCAATAACTACAAAAATGTGTTTAAAGGTGTTATAAAAGGAGCTTTTTATAAATTAATAATACCTCCATTTATAGTATTATCATTAATATTTATTTGGATTTTTGGAGCAAGGGTTATTATTCATTTAATAATTTCATTTTTATCATTTATAATATTAACAGTATTGAACTTTTCAATTTTAAAGAAGGCAATGCCTTTTTCAAGAAAATTTGAAGCTACTAATAGTAGTGAAAGTTTAATTTCTGTATTTGGGTCTATGTTTTGTGTGTTACTTTTATGGGGACTTCATTATTTAGCAATACTTCTTAATAGTATAATAATATATACTGTAATATTAATTATATTAAATATAGTTTTGTGGAATTTAGTCTTTAATTTTATAAATAAAAAATTAAAATCATTATAAAAACTAAAATCACTTAGTTTTATTTAAAAAGTACTAAGTGATTTTAGTTTATTTTTAGTATATAATAGTTAAAAAAGATTAACAAGGAGAAAAATATGTCAAAGGTAATAGTAGTTGGAGCAGGCCCATCAGGAATAATGGCGGCGCTTTCAGCTTCAAAAAATAACGAGGTTATTTTAATCGAAAGAAATAATGAAATAGGTAAGAAACTTAAGCTTACTGGAGGCGGAAGATGTAATATTACTAATAATAGGGATATAGAAGAGTTTTTTGAAAAGATAGTTACAAATAAAAAGTTTTTATATAGTGCGTTATATACTTTCTCTAATTATAATTTATTGGAGTATTTAAAGGAAAAAGGACTTGAATATAAGGTTGAGTATGATCAAAAGGTATTTACAAAAAGTGATAAAGCAGATGAGGTTATAGAAATATTTAAAAGAGATCTTATGAAGCATGAAGTTAGAACTTATTATAATACAAAGGTAAGTGATTTATTAGTTGAAAATAATATTATTAAGGGAGTAGTAACAGAAGAGGGTAATAAAATTTATGCTGATAAGGTTATAGTTACTACAGGGGGAAAGAGTTACCCTACTACAGGATCAGATGGAAGTATGTTTGAAATATTGAAAAATCATGGTCATACTATAAATAACTTTTATCCTGCTCTTATTCCTCTTGTAATAAAAGAGGGCTTTGTAAAGAATTTACAAGGTATAGCAATAAAAGAAGCAGTAATAAGTACTACTATAAAGAAAAAGAAAATTCAAAGGCAAGGAGATATGTTATTCACTCACTTTGGAATATCAGGTCCAGGAGTTCTTAAATTTTCTTCTTATATAAACAAGGTATTAAAAGAAAGAGAAGTGGAAATAAATATTGACCTTTTGCCTGAGATATCTAAAGAAGAACTTTCACAAATAATAAGAGGAAGTAATAAAAGCATTTTAAATAGTCTAAAAGAGTATTTGCCTCAAAACTTTATAAAAGAAATTTTGAACATTTTAGAATTAAATGAAGTTAAAGTATCTGAACTAAAAAAAGAAGATGAATTAAAATTAATTAGCTACATAAAAGAAATGAAACTAACAGTAGAGGATACTATTACAATTAAAGCTGCTATGGTTACTAGTGGTGGAGTAAGTGTAAAAGAGATAAACGCTTCTACTATGGAAAGTAAAATTATTAATGGCTTATTCTTTGCTGGAGAAGTAATAGATATAGATGCTGAAACCGGTGGATATAATCTTCAACTGGCATTTTCAACTGGATACCTTGCGGGAGGAGACAATTAATAATTAACAATGAATAATTATGGATGTAATTTCTACGGAATTACTTTAAATTTATTTTTTAAAACTCCTTAGGGAGTTTTTTTATTAACTGCGAATTAATAATTGATAATGCATGATGGATAATTTAGGGTAATTTATAGTTTTAAATTTTTAATGTGTATTAGATAATTAGTGAATAATTGATAATGAAAAATTGAGGAAAAAACTCTGGAGTAATTATATCATTAAGTGCTAATTGTTAACTGAAAAAAAGGGCTGTTTTAAACAGCCCTTTTAGTTTGGAAGTGGTTGATAGGTACTTCTATCTAAATATTCTTTATTTACAAGTTCTCCATTTGCGTTATAGCTATTTAAATATACATCTGCACTTAATGGACCTACAGGTACAGATACTGGTTCATATGTCATTCCGTTCTTTATAGAAATATCTGACCAGAACTCAATTGTTAAACTTCCATTTCCTGCATAAGTATTTATAACTATAGGATAATCAGTAGTATTTGTAAATTTTAAGTCTATTAAGTTATCAGCTAAAGTTGCATCTAAGCCTATTGGAACATATGAAACTGGCATCATATGATTTAATCTTTCAATAGGAATAATACCGGCTCTAAGCATAGCATTATATAAAGTAGAGGATACTTGACATACGCCTCCTCCAACTCCAGGTACAACTTCACCACCTACATAAGTATTAGCTTCAACGAAACCATTTTCTAGAGTAGTTGGACCTATTGCTTTTTCAGTTGAAAAAGTTTCACCAGGCATAACAATTTGGTTGTCTATATTTCTTGCAGCAAGTTGAAGGTTTGTTCCGCTTGGACCATTTGAATACTTAGTAGTAAATGAAGAAAGTTTATTTTGGACAGCTCCTAAAGCTGATGCTTTAATATCTGCATCCACTACTTCAACATTTCCTACTACTTCAACTAAGTTTGGAGCTTTCATATCTTTAATTTTATCTTTTATATTAGTAATAAGTTCATCAGTGTTTAATTTAAGTCCAGTAGAATCATTTGATATACTAATTGCATTTCCAGAAATATTAATAGTAGCATTAGTTGGAGCAACATTTACTGAACTTGAAATATCAGATACAAAAGCATTTAATTTTTCATCATTAAATAGAACTTCAAATTCATATTCTCTATTTTCAGGTTTCTTTATTAAATTAAGTTTTTTAAAAAAACTCTCATTTTTACCAAAGTTTAAAATTTCATTAACTAAATCTTCAGAGTTTAAAGAAGCGTCTAGGTCCTTGTAAGAAATTTTAAATTCAGAACTATTTGCATTAACAACTAGTTCTTTATTACTTATATCTTGTAGTAAGCTTGATATAGAGTTTTTTAACTCTTCTTCATTAAGGCCAGATAAATCTTTACTTAATATATAAGCACCAGGATAAGCCTTATTTTCGTAGCTATTAATTAGCTTAACATTCTTTACAGTGAAAAATCCACCTAAAGCAAGTATTAAGGCTAATACAACAAGAGATATTTTTAAAAACTTTGGTGTGAAAATTGTACTCTTCTTAGAACTTGCTACCACTTCCTTTTGGTCTTGAGTGTTAAGATTATTATTATCCATAAGTACCAACTTTCTTTATTTTATTCAAGGTTAACCTTGCATATATAGTTTACAACCAAAGCACATTAAATTCAATACATAAATCAATAATATATACTAATAATTACCAAAAAAAATTTGGGAAGTTTAATTTTTATAAATTAACATATAAATATTTACAATAAATCCATATATGGTTAGAATTAGAGTTGGCAATAAATAGATTTTACAGGGGGACGAAATGAAGAAAGAAAGTAAAAGTAGAAGTGAAAAATGGAAAACTATTGGGGGAGAGATATTCAAAATAAATTTCTTAGTAACTTTAATATCAATGATAATGTTGTTAGGCATTAATATTTTTATTTTTAATAGAATATTAGCTTCAATTACGGATGATGTTTTAATGAAGGGAAAGAATATTAAGGGTTCAATATCAACAGTAGATCTAGAAGTAGTATTAGAAAACAAATCAATAGTTGGTTACGACTATAAAAAGCTTAAGAGTGATTTAACTAATGCTAAAAGTAATGAAGCAGTTAACTATGCAGCTATACTAGCTGAAAATAGTCAAGGAAAAGTAGAAATTTTATTAGATAGTCAAGCTAATTTACTTAACCTAGGAAAAGAAGAAGCTATGAATAGTTCATTAAAAACAGCAATTGAAGGTGAAGTTTCACATGTTAGGGGAAAATTAGAAAATAAAGATATTATTAAAGTTTATTATCCTATTAAAGACACAAGTGGCAATGTAACTTCAGTATTAGAGATATATAGTGATATTACTAATATAATAAATATAAGAAATATAGTAATGATTCAATTATTAATTTTAGCTGTGGCTTTAATACTAGTATATATATTAATGTCATTTTTATTATCTAGAAGTATTAATAAAGGTGTTAAAGGTATAATTAATGGATTAGTAACTATGTCTAAGGGTGACTTAACAGAAGAAGTTAATATTAAAAATCAAGATGAGTTAGGGATAATAGCAAGGTACATAAATGAACTTCAAAAGAATATATCAGAAATGATATTCAAAATTCTAAATTTATCTAAGAAGGAATTTGAAAAGATAGATCAGTTATATAAATCAAGTGGCGATATGGCAGTATCTTCTGAGGAAGTTACTGCAACAATACAAGAAATTGATAGTAATATTATAATTCAAAACGAAGATTCTAAGAAAATAAATAAATTTTTAGAAACATTTGGTGAGTTAATACAAGATGTTAAAAATTCAATTAATAATATTAATAGTAATCTTTCAATAATTAAAAATCAGCTTAGTTTAAATAATAAGGATTTAATTACTTTAAATGATTCGAAAAATGATATTGAAAACTCTTCAAAAACTATGAATGAAAAAATTAATGAGTTATATAATTCCATTGAAAAAATAAAAGAAATAACTAACTTTATTGACTCCATGGCAGATCAAACCAATCTTTTAGCATTAAATGCTGCAATAGAAGCAGCTAGAGTAGGGGAAGAAGGTAAAGGATTTGCAGTAGTTGCAAATGAAATTAGAAAACTTGCTGAAGATGTTAAAAAGTCTTCGTATAGTATTGATGGTGTATTAAGTAATATTTCTACTGAAGGTCAAGAGGTAATAAATATAGCAGAAGTTCTAAATACAAAGCTATCTAACCAGTTTTCAGTTATAGATGACTCTATTATATCATTTAATGGAATTGTAGGAGAAATTTTAGATTTAACACAAAAAATATCTAATGTTAATGGAAAGATGGACAAGGTTCTTGAAGAAAGAAATTATATATTTACATCGGTTTCTAAATCAAATGAATCATTAGAGAATATTTCGAAATCATCTGAAGAAATAAAGAATTTATCACTTGGTTTAAGTATAATGGCACAAGGGATTGCAGAAATTGCAGAAACATTAAATAACAATACTAATAATAAAAATACTGTATTAAGTGTATTTAAAACTAAATAGTTATGGTTTTAGGGATAAATAAGAATGATATAAGGTACTTTTATGCTTTTTATACAAAAATGATTTTTGACAAATAACCATATAAATAGATTTTATATAACAGATTAGTTAATTGATAAATTTAGTAATTAAGTTTAAAATATCATTAATGATAGTACGTTTAAGGAGTGATATTATGAAAGCGGAAAACAAAATTCTTAAATTTTCTGCCTTTGGTGGATTGTTCTTCGCAGTTTTAGGTATTGCCTGGGGATGAGCTATAAACTCCAAAATGATAAGTTTTGATGGTTTTTACTCATTTATTAGTTTAGGGCTTGCCATTTTTGCAATTGTTATTACTAATTTTATTAATAAGAAGGACTTTAAAAACTATCCATTTGGAAAATCAACATTAGAACCTATATTAGTTATTATTAAATCTTTAGTTTTACTTATAATGTGTTCAATAACGATGTTTTCAGCAATAGAACAAGTATTTAACGGTGGTAATAGTGTAGATGAAGGTTTTGCACTTTGGTATTCTGTCATATCATCAGTTGGATGTACTTGGGTTTATTTATATATGAAAAAATCATCTAAAAGCCTTAATTCTGAAATAGTTAAAGTAGAAAGTAATCAATGGCTTATGGATGCTATGATTAGCATTGGTGTTTTAGTTGGTTTTATATTTAGTGTTATATTAAAAAAATTAGAGTTATATGAGATTTCAAAATACGTTGACCCTGGTATGGTTATTTTTACATCTAGTATTTTTTTAAGGATGCCAATTAGATCAATTATTGAAGCTTTTAAAGAACTTATTAACACAAGTGCAGATGAAGATATAAATTATGATATTAATAATTTAGTTAAGACTGTACAAGATGAATATAATATTGATGATTCTGTTGCTAGAGTAGCTAAAATTGGAAGAGAACTTAGAATTGAAATAGATTTTATAGTATC
>JAHAIU010000507.1 GCA_018372555.1 Clostridium sp. | reverse complement strand
CTTCTACTAATCCTAAATACTTACCTTTAACTTCATCTGTTACTCCTGATTCCATACTTATCGTGAAATCTCTTAAGTGCATTTCATAAATTATTATATCTTCTAAACTTTCTAACTTGGGTCTTTTATAATTATCCCATCCATATGGCTTTGTTTCACATGAATTTATATCAATTAAGTATCCCTTATCACCATTTATAGAAACAGCAGTTGCATATGGATCTACTGCATAAGTAACTTTTATAAATTCTTCCCCTTTTAAGTTTAAATCTTTAAAATAAAGTCTATATAAATAATATTTTTTATAAGAATCACTTTTGCTTATATAAATAGAATAGCTACCATTCCTCTTCTCTATTCATATTAACTATCATAAAGGCTTCCTTATCATACCAATTATGATATAAGCAAAGCTCAACTTTAAATGCTGTAGGAGCCCATATCCTTAAATTTATTACTTCTTCTAATAAACTAATACCAAGCTTTAATTTAGATGTATTATATTTATTTAGAATATTCCTAAGTAAGACTTTAGCTCTGCTATAATATTTATCTGCTCTAACTTCTAATAAATCATAGGAAGATAACTTAAAATCTAAGTTATAGAATCTAACTTCTTTATCTTTTTTATTTATTAAACAGTTTATATTCTTAATCTCTTTATTGTTTTTATATAAACTAAATTTAATATCATCTAGTGGCTCTTTAGATAAATAGGCTCTTATTTCATTGTTGCTATCCATAATTGCTTTTTCTATTCTTGGATTAATATGTGGAATAACTTCACTTAAATTATCTATAAGCTTATCTTCTCCATAAATTATATAATAGCTTTTAGCTTTATTAGGTACTATAAAGGTAGGTGTTTGTTCTACCCAATTGTTTTCTATACCATTATAAAAATTCCTTAGCCTAGCAATAACATTTTCTTCTTTAACTTCTGAATAATAACTTATGTCGCCTTTGTTTTTTAGTTCCAAGCTGTATGAAAGTTTATTTTGAGAAAAGACCCAAAAATCCCAAAAATAATTATCTCCAAAATATTTATTATCACTTTTAATAAAATGTATTAATGGATTCTTTACTTCTTTATTTATTACAGGGAACTCTCTCTCCTTTCTTGCACCAGTCTTTAATTCAGCACATAAAACTTTTAAGGTCTTAATATCTTTAATCTTATTACTAACCTTTAATATATTTCCTTCTAAAGATATCTCTTTTCCTTTATAATTTATATCCCAAACCACATCTACTAATTCTAAAATATCAAATTCCTTTTTTCTCACTGCAATTAACTCAATATACTGTTCTAAATATATTTCATTTGTGCTTGCTCTTATTTCCAAATTACTATATTCTAATTCTTTCATATAAAAACCATCCAAAAGTTTATCATTATATTATATG
>JAHAIU010000506.1 GCA_018372555.1 Clostridium sp. | reverse complement strand
TGATTCAGCATTTGTAGATGTGCCGTCATTTTGGAATGAGCATATTACACAAGGAAAGCTAAATGATATATGTGGAATGTATGGTATTAACATTGATGAAGAAATGGGTGGTAATGAGTTCGAGTATCTTATTGCAGAGAATTATTCAAAAGAGAAGGAAGATATGGAAGGATATATAGTTAAAACAATTCCTAAGTTTAATTGGGCTGTTTTCCCTTGTTATGGACCTGGCCCAGAATCAATTCAAGAAACTAATAAGAAAATATTTTCAGAGTGGTTACCAAACTGTAGAGATTATGAAATTGCTGCAGGTTATAATATAGAAATGTATAATGATCCAAGTAAGTATGAAAATGGAGTTTTAGATAAGAATTATTATAGTGAAGTTTGGATTCCAGTAAAGAAAAAATAGTGTTTAACTAATATATTAATATATAGAATCTATTTTTAGATAAAATTAATCCATAAGGATTTAATATTTTAATATAATTTATTTAACCTAGAAATTGAAATTACCTAAAAGTAGTATATGAAATTATGAGGATGCTGAAAATGAGATTTCAGCATCCTTATTTTTAAAAGATAGTAGTCAATTTTTATTTTAAATGGAATTAAAGTACATATACTGAGTATAATAATACAAACTTGTAGTATGAATAAAATAAATAGGAGATTGTAATTTACAAAGGGTTATGGAAATATATGTATTAAAAAACAAATAGAAAGGAAATTCTTATGTTTTCGATAATAGGAGCAATTTTATTTTCAATAGTAGCTATTTTGACTATTCTAGTAGCAATAGGTTTACCACTAGGTGAGTTTACCATGGGAGGACAACATAAAATATTACCTAATAGATATAGAGTAATGGCTGGAATTTCAGTATTTATTCAAATTTTTGCTATTATTATAGTGTTACAGACAGATGGATTCATTTCATTATGGTTTTCTCTTAAGGTAACTAAATATATCTGTGCCTTCTTTGCTGGATATCTATTGTTAAATACTATTATGAACTTAAAGTCTAGGAGTAAAAAAGAGAGAAATATTATGACGCCTCTATCATTTATTACTGCAATATGTTTTTGGATAACTGTATTTAGTAATTAAAGTGGAGTATAAATAGGAATTATAAAATAAATTTATTATTATATAAATTTATTTTATAACTGGACAATATGATTACTTCAGTATAATTATGTTGATAAAGACTCTATTATAAATAATGTTTGTAGAAATTAAAAATCTATTAGTATTAAATCTTAGATTATAAAAGCAAGAATTAGTAATTCACATATTTATATGTATGAGAATAATCTATTAATGAAGAATTTCGTTAATGGAGGTATCTGGTGGGATACTATGTTAGAGTGGAGACTAATGTAACAATTTTTGTAGAAGATCTTAATCC
>JAHAIU010000505.1 GCA_018372555.1 Clostridium sp. | reverse complement strand
CCCCAGATCCTTTAAATTGATTTCCAAATAAATGACCACCATCATCCGTTGGTAATCTGTCTTTCCCACCAACTTTTCTTTGTGCATAAGGATTTCTTTCCCCTTTTCCAATAGCTAAATTATCTGTATGAGCATGTACAATATTACCACTAGCATCTGTCTCATATGTATAGCCATTTGAATCAGTATATTCAATCTCAGGTTTCAATTGTTTTCTGCCATTTTTTCCTTTAGTAAATTGTTCTCCATAATTGACTTTAGTTTTCCCACCACCTTTAGCATCATCAACAATCTTAGAAATAGCATCCTGAATCTTAGTTGATTCTTCTTTCACAGGAACTGTCATCCCATCTGGTGTTTGTGCTAATTTTACTGGTGCAAATACATCATCAAGCTTCTTGGCAATATTCATAAGGACAGATTCATTCTTGCTTAATACTTTATTAACTGCATTTTTTACATACTTAGATGCACTCTTTAAAGCCTTTCCTGCTCCATGCAATAATCCTGCTGTTGCTGCACCTATAGCCCCATCAAACAATGTCTGACCTAGACTAAATTCACCTTCAATAGCTTGATTGAGTAGACTATCAGCCATTCCGTTAATACCACCAAAGGCCATCATCCCGCCTAAACTTTGAAATGCTCCAAACGGGCCCAATATGGCTCCAGATACTGCTCCAACCAGTGCATTTTTTATATATGTGCCTAAGCTACTTTTCTCCCCACTTATTGCATCACCTACTGCCGTACTAGCAACTGATATTAGTGCTCCAACTGCTGCTCCAACTAATACTGCTCCTACTCCAAATGTAGCTACTGAAACTGCAACTGCTGCTACTGCCACTACAGCAACAAGTAAACTCCCCCAGCTAAATCCTTTCTTCTTTTTTGGAGGTTCAGGTTCAGGCATCTGTCCTGCCTGTGGTTCATCATCAAAATCTTCATATGATTCACTTGAGCTTCCATTTTTTATTACCTTCTCAGATAAAAAGTGTAAATCTGTTTCTAATGAGAAACCACTTTCTGTATTTGTTTTTTGGGCATTTATCTGACTTACACCATTTATTTTAACATTTTTAGGTGTCTTCATTATTATCTCAGAATCTGCACTTAAATTTAGTTTCTTGGGACTTGTTATTGTTATTCCTACATTATCATCAATACTTATGCTTATTGGTGATTTACTTCCACCTTTTATGTTTAGTGCACTTGGTGTCATCTCAACTTCGCTGCCATGCTCTGTTCCAAAGTATCTTTTAGTTGTATCTGCTGTCTTCTCACAGCTACTTCCATTATTTCTTACACATCCCGATACTAATGGTTCATTACATGTTTCATCTGAAAAATATAACTTTGCACTTGTTCCAACTATAGGCATACTATACATAGTATTTCCTGTTGGTGGTGCA
>JAHAIU010000504.1 GCA_018372555.1 Clostridium sp. | reverse complement strand
TTATGTTTTCTTGGGTTTTTGAAGAATAGATATGGATTTTCTGATTTATTTAGGACTATTATTGGATTTGTGGCTCCTATGATGATTTTGCTTATTGATTATAGAGATGTTGATATTAAGTATGTTTTTCCTAAGATATATAAGTGTTTTAATATTTTTATTTATTTTACTTTTGTGATCCAAGTTATTATGTCTATTAAGTTAGGTAGGACTGGTGGCATTGTTGGACATCCTTTAACTTCTGGATGGTATTATAGTATTTTTATAAGTTTTAATATGATTTATTATAAGTTTTTTAAGGAAAAAGGAGATCTAGTAATTTTACTAGATATAATAATTGCTTTAACTGGGACAGTCCTTGCATCTGGAAGAATGTCTTTATTTGCAGTTATATTTTTAAGTGTTATTTATACTTTTTCATGTTGTAGAAGAAGGAGCATACCTTATTTAATTCTTCCTATTATATTAGTAATATTTTTATCTACAGATATGGTAAATAAATTTATATGGGATAAATTTAAGGAAACAGCAGCTTGGGGGGACATTACTAATGGAAGAATGCTTGGAATTAGAGATATGCTATTTTTCGATTTATTTCCAAAGTTCTTACTAGGAAGAGGTTTAGGTTATTCAAATTATGTAAGCCAATATTTATTTGGTGTAGTGAATTTTGAAAATCCAATTATAATGTTCGCTTTTGATTATGGAATATTAACTACAATATTAGTGAATTTCTTATTATTAATAATTCCACTTTGCAGCTTTATTAATAGAAGGAATTATCTTTTAGCTATTAATTTTATTTGTCTTTTTATAATTCCTTTTAGTTATAATGGACTGGCAGAGACGGTAGGAATTTTAATAGTTTTGACTTTTTTGATTTATATATTTTTAGCTTTGAATTTTAGTAAAACATAAATTAAACACTATAAGAGATTACTAGTTTATTTGGATAAGAAATAAAAGTGTATATAATTTTCTAAAAACTATTGCAAATGTATTCATAAGATGTTATTATGATTATACAAAATATTGTACATTGAAGCGAGGTGATAGAGTGGATGTTCAAAGTAAGCTGATGCAGAAGCTTGGAATAACTATTAATTCATTAGCTATAGAGTTTTTACAATTAAATGAAGGTGATAGAATAAAAACAGTTGCAGAGCTTGCAGAAACTTATGAAACAGCTAGGGGAACTATCCAGTCTGCCATAAAGTTTTTAAAAGATCAAAATGCATTAACTTTAGAGTCAAGAGGACATTTAGGAACTTTTATTAAAGAAATAAACTATATAAGACTTTTAGAGTTAACTGGAATTAAATCTTTAGTAGGCGTTATGCCACTTCCATATTCTAAGAGATATGAAGGGTTAGCTACTGGAATATGTAAATGCTTAAATGATAGTGGAGTTAA
>JAHAIU010000503.1 GCA_018372555.1 Clostridium sp. | reverse complement strand
TGAAAATATTCAAAAAAACATATTAAACCCAAACTCATATCTTTATAATGAGCCACAATTTATTTTACAAAATAAAGTAAATGAAGTAAGCGAATTATTGGGAATAAAGCAGTTATTAAAGTCTCATCCATATGACTTAAGTGGTGGAGAGCAACAAAAGGCAGCTTTAGCTAAAATACTAATATTGGACGAGCCGACTAAGGGATTAGATGGAAGTTTTAAGAAAGAGTTAGGAAATTTATTTAGAAATTTTAAAAATAATGGAATAACAATAATTGTTGTAACTCATGATATTGAGTTTGCTGCAGAAAATTCAGATAGATGTCTAATGTTTTTTGATGGAGATATTTATTCATAAGGTAATCCAATGGAATTTTTCTGTGGCAATTCATTCTATACAACTTCTGCTAATAAGATGTCACGAGACATATAAAAGATATTTTGAAGGTTGAGGATATAGTGGATATATGGAAAAGTTGAAGTTTAAAAGGTTAAAAATATTAATAGTAAGCATATGTTTAGCTCCGTAACTTTTATATTTAGGTGTAAGAATAGGTGATGGGAATTACTGGACAGTAAGTATTTATTATATTAGTTATATTAGCTATGTGGCCATTCTTTTCTTTATTTGAAAGAAGAAAATCAAGAGCTAGAGAAATAGTCCCTATTGCGGTTATGTCGGCAATTGCAGCAATAGGAAGATTTGCTTTTGCTATGATTCCTCAATTTAAGCCAG
The DNA here is from genome assembly GCA_018372555.1 of Clostridium sp. Lineage (GTDB taxonomy): Bacteria > Bacillota > Clostridia > Clostridiales > Clostridiaceae > Clostridium. Next base: position 677 of record JAHAIU010000503.1, on the reverse strand, counting down.
TAGCAGCTATAGTAATAATAACTGGTATCTCCTTTGGGGCAGAAACAGGTTTTTTAACAGGGGCAATATCTGCATTAGTATCTAATTTCTTTTTTGGACAGGGACCATGGACTCCTTGGCAGATGTTTGGCTTTGGAGTAATAGGATTTCTAGCAGGAATATATATATATAAAATTATAAAGAATAAATTGTCCATATGTATATTTGGTGGCTTAAGTGGATATTTATATGGATTAATAGTAAACTTATGGACAGTACTATCTTATGGAAGTCCAATTACCAAAGAAGGTATAATTGCAACATATACCTTAAGTATTCCATTTGATACAATATATGCAGTTTCAACAGTAATTTTTTTATATATTTTAGCTATGCCTAAGAAGGAAAAAATGGGAAGACTAAAAATGAAATATGGATTATACAGATGATTATTAAAAATAATCCTAGAATTTAATGGAACTTAATTAGATAATATGTAAAGAAAAAAACACCTTATCCATTTAATTACTTGGATAGGTGTTTTTAGTTTTATCTATTATAAAAAAGTATAATTTAAAGGGGAAGGTCTATAAATTGCTATAAACTAGAACACATAAAAATTCTAGTTTATACAAAATAATTAACTTATAAGTAAAATAATGTATTGAAAATATAATAAGATATATTATATAATTGTA
>JAHAIU010000502.1 GCA_018372555.1 Clostridium sp. | reverse complement strand
TATTGCAACTATAATAGTTATAGTAATTGGATGTTTATATGGTGGTATAGCAGCATATATAGGTGGAGTAGTAGATGAAGTAATGATGAGAATTGTTGAAGTGTTAAACAGTATTCCATATTTAATAATCACATTATTAATCCTAGTTGTTTTAGGAAATGGATATTTCCAATTGATGTTAGCTTTATGTTTAACTGCGTGGACAAGTACTGCTAGAATGATAAGAGGACAAATTCTTCAGTTAAGGGAAAGTGAGTATGTTTTAGCAGCTGAAGCTTTAGGAGCATCTCCGCTTAGAATAATATTAAAGCATTTATTACCAAATACAATTGGACTCATAATATTAGATGTTGCATCAACAATTCCAAGTGTAATTGTTTCAGAGACAATACTTTCATTCTTAGGACTTGGATTAAATATTCCAGTCTTTAGTTTAGGGTCATTATTATCAGCAGGACAACAAGCTATGGCCTTTTATCCTTATCAATTATTATTCCCTACAGTAATTTTATGTTTATTAATTCTTTCATTTAATGTTTTAGGTGATGGTTTAAGGGATGCTCTAGATCCAAAATTAAGGCAATAGGAGGTATATAAGGTATGGAAAAGTTAGTTAATAAAAATGAATCAATTTTAGATGTTAAAGATTTAAAAGTATCTTATCATACTTATGCAGGAGAAGTTCAATCTGTTAGAGGAGTATCTTTTGATGTTGCAAGAGGAGAAGTGCTAGCTATAGTAGGAGAATCGGGATGCGGAAAAAGTGTAACTGCTAGAGCGATTATGTCTTTAATATTAGGACCACAAGGTGAAATTAAAGATGGTAGTAAGATACTTTATAATGGCGAAGATATATTAGGTTATGATAAGAAAAGAATTAGAGAATTTAGAGGTGGAGAATGTGCAATGATATTCCAAGATGCACTTACATCTCTTAATCCAACTATGAAGGTTGGAAATCAAATCATAGAAAATTTAGTAGCTCACAGAAGTATGGATAAAAAGTCTGCACGAGAAGAAGCTATTAAAATACTTGAATCTGTAGGGATTCCAAATGCTAAAGAAAGAATAGATCAATATCCACATCAATTTTCAGGTGGAATGAGACAAAGGGTTATGATAGCTATTGCTGTTGCTTGTGAACCGAAAATTTTAATAGCAGATGAACCTACAACTGCACTTGATGTTACAATTCAAGCACAAATACTTGAATTAATTAATGAGCTAAAAGATAGATTAAATACAGCAGTAATATTAATTACCCATGACTTTGGAGTAGTTGCAGGAATGGCAGATAAAATTGCAGTAATGTATGCTGGACAGATTATAGAAAGTGGTGAAAAGAGAGAAATATTCTATAATCCTAAACATCCATATACTTGGGCACTTTTGAACTCAGTTCCTAAACTAGGTTGGAAA
>JAHAIU010000071.1 GCA_018372555.1 Clostridium sp. | reverse complement strand
AATCTAAAATTTTATATACCATATATAAACTTAGATATTAAAATAACATTCTTTTGTATATAATTTATCTCAATTATATTAAATCAAACCTACAATAATATTCTAAGTATAACATATTTATAGACTATTTCTATAGATAAATGCAATAATATGTATTAGATTTATTGAAAATAATATATTAAAATTTATATTGAAATTAAATAACAATCTTGTAATCAATAACGTTAAAATTTTATCAAAGGAGTATTAAAAATGCAAAATACACTTACTAAAAATAAGTACATGCCTACTGCATTATCCATGTATATTAACTACTTTTTACATGGTATGGGCTGTATAATATTAGCACAAAATATTGACTTTTTAATTGAACAACTAAATACTAACAAAGCTGGTGTAGCTTACGTTATCTCAGCTCTTGGATTAGGTAGACTTATTGTTTTATTTGTATCAGGAGTCTTATCTGATAAATATGGTAGAAAACCATTTATTCTTTTAGGAATGATAACTTATGTAATATTTATGGGCGGTATCTTAATAAGTACTAATGTAACAATGGCATTCTTCTTTGCACTACTTGCTGGTATGGCTAATTCATTTATGGATGCTGGTACTTATCCTGCATTAACTGAATGTTTCCCTAATGCATCAGGAAGTGCAAACGTTGCTATTAAAGCATTTATATCTGCTGGCCAATTCTTATTACCATGGATAATAAGCTTCTTAATTAGCAATAATCTTTACTATGGATGGTCATTCATACTATGTATAATTATATTTGTAATAAACGGATTATTTATGTTAAAACTTCCTTTTCCTGCTTTTAAAACTGATGACAGTAAAAAAGATGCTGTTTCAAAAGAAAAAGTTGAAAATGAAGTTAAAGCTAACTTCTGGATCGAAGGTATATGTTTAATATTAATTGGATTCACTGCTACTGCAACATTCCAAATAATTGCAAACTGGTTACCATCATTTGCAAGAGAAGTTGCTGGTGTTGAACAAACAATATCACTTAAACTTATAAGTATTTACAGTACTGGCTCAATAGTATCTGTATTTGTTACTTCAATATTAGTTGCTAAATGGATTAAACAAGTTAGATTTACATTTGTTTACCCATTAATATCATTAATAATGTTAATAGTTCTTTGGATATTCCCAAGTACTTTAACTTGTGTAGTTGCTGCATTCGTAATAGGATTTTCAGCTGCAGGTGGAGTTTTACAATTAGCTTTAACATCAATGTCAGAATTATTCCCAACAAGTAAGGGTAAGATTACTGGTATAGTATTTACAGCTTCAAGTATATCCTCTACAGTTGTTCCAGGTATCACAGGTGTATTAGCAGATATAAACTTAAGCCACGTAATACTATTTGATATAGGTGTAACGGCTTTAGGAGTTATATTAGCTCTTATTGTTAACATAAGATACAATATAGTTAAGAAAAATGAATTAAAGGATTCTTAGAATAATGAAATAAAAGGCTATGTGTTAATATGCATAGCCTTTTATTTTTATTATAGGCCTTTATATAGTTTTGTAAATATAAAATGTTATTGAAGGTTACAAGCTATAAATTCTTTAATTGATATTATCATTATAACTATAGTTTTCGACTCACCTTTAAATAAAACAAAAGAATCTTTTATGCTTCAAGATAAACCAAGTAAACTTTTATAATTAGTTATTTAATTGAATATATCATAATCATTATTTTAAGTAACTTTATAACATCCTTTTCAATTTTATAATAAAAAAGGACTGCTACACAACCTTAGTTGTGTAGCAGCCAAATGCTATTCTAGATGGGAAAGTAATTGTGATGTCACACAACTTTCATTATGTAACATCCCCTATGTATATATTAAATATAAATATTTTTAATATATCATTCTAATTAATCATACTATTTATATATAAATACTTCTATTGACATTTAAATTATAGAGCACCAATTCTCTTAAGTGTATCTGTAATATGTCTTCCCTCTTCAACACCTTCAATTATTCTTCTAGCTCTAACACTATCTCCAATATTAATAACTTCAACGTTCTTAGCTTGGAATCTCTCTTGTAATTCAGCCATTAATGGTGAGTACCCTCTCATTCCTAAGCATACAAATCCATAATCGAATTCTATTTCTTCATCTATACCTTCTTTATTCACTATAAAGCTATTATCTTTAATTTCTAATAATGAAGTTTCAACTCTTACATCTACTTCTTTCTTCTTAAGCATAGTCATGAAGTCAAGTTTAGTTATTATGTCCATTCCATTTCCTACAGCTGGCATTCTTTCAACTATAGTAACATCAGCACCTTTATGAGCGAAGTATTCAACTACATCTAGTCCAACAGCGCCTCCACCAATAACTCCTATTTTCTTTCCTTCTAAGTCCATTGCATTAAATTCTTTAATATTATTTATTAATCCAAATATTGATAATACCTTTGAATTTTCTTTATCAACTCTATCATGTAATCCAGTTATTGGAGGTAATAATGGAGTTGAACCTGTCGCATTCACTATTACATCTGGTTTTAAGTTTTCTATCGCTTCAATAGTTGCAGTTGTATTTGTAAATATATAAAGATTTCTTAATTTCTTAGCCCTATTAATTAAATAATCTGGGAAGTCATTAATTCTATCTTTAGCTGGCAATTTAGCTATTTCTCTAGCTAATCCACCCAAGTAAGGTTTAGCTTCAAATAAGAATGTAGTACATCCAACTTCAGCAGCTGTGCAAGCAGCTTCAAGTCCTGCTGTACCTCCACCAATAACAACAACATTTACTGGTTTGTTAACTTTCATTGAAGTATGATTTTCTTCACCTAAAATAACTTCTGGGTTTATAGTACATCTTATTGGTCTATTTAATCCTATTCTATGTCCTGCACATCCTATATTACAAGATATACACTTTCTTAATTCATCTTCTCTTCCGCTTTTAACTTTATTAACCCACTCTGGATCTGCTATAAGTCCACGTCCCATTGCTAATAAATCAGCATATCCTTCTGCTAATATCTTCTCAGCTACTTCTGGATTTCTAATATTTCCTGATGTTATAACTGGCTTATTAAACTTTTCTTTAAAAGCTTTAGCCATATATGAACGCCATCCATCTTTTAAGTAATTAGCATCTATTTGATATTGTAATGTATCATTAACTGCTGCTGAAACATTTAATATATCAATTTCATCAACAAGATATTCCATCATTTCTAGAGTATCTTCTAACTTATTACCACCTTCAATAAACTCATCTGCACTAAATCTAAAGCTTATTGGGAACATTGGTCCTACTGCTGCTCTAACTTTTTCTAATACTAATTTTGCAAATCTTGTTCTATTTTCTAAGCTTCCACCAAACTCATCATTTCTCTTATTATATAAAGGCGATAAGAATTGGCATAATAAGTATGAGTGTCCTCCGTGTATTTCTACTGCATCAAATCCAGCCATTTGAGCTCTTTTTGCTGCTTCTGCATACTTATCTGCTATTGCATATATTTCATCTATAGTCAACGGTCTTGGAATAGCTCCCCCTGTTTTTGATGGTACATCTGAAGATGATACTGGAGTATTTCCTTCTATTCTTCCTGGTACAGCTGATGCCCCTGAATGATTTATTTGGATAGCTACACAAGCACCTTGTCTATGTAATCTTTCTGTTAATCTGTATAAATTCGGAATATATCTATCATGGTCTAATCTTATTTGAGTTGTGCCGTTTGATCCCATTGGAAAATCAACGCATGCATTTTCTACTATTATTAATCCAGTTCCACCTTTAGCTCTTCTTTCATAATATTGAACATGCTCTTCAGTGAAATCACCCATAGCTCCACCATAGTTTGTCCCCATAGGAGGCATAGCAATTCTATTTCTAATAGTCATGTTTTTAACTGTTAGTGGCTTAAATATATTTTCGTATTTATTCATCTTCCATTCTCCCTACAATTGATAAAGTTTTAACTTTTATGTCTATGAATTATGTCTATGAAAATTATTAATTTTATTATAAACTTAAAATTTCTATAAATCTAATAAATGTTTTAAGGATTTTCTATAGAAATAATCTATGATTTAGGGTAGTTAAACTTACTATTATCTTTCTTTATAGAATATTATCTACTAATTCCTCATTTAAAAAGGCTGTGCAACTATTTGCAACAGCCTTTCATATATTCTTATTAATTATCTATTTCTAGTTATATAATCTTCTAATGCTTCCATTGCAAGTACATATCCTTTTTCACCAAATCCACACATTTGTCCAATGCAAGCTGGAGCTGTTTTAGACTCTTTTCTAAACTCTTCTCTAGCATGTACATTTGATATATGAACTTCCACTGTTGGAATTCCAGTGTTACCTTTTATTGCATCATGTAAAGCTATGCTATAGTGTGTGTATGCCCCTGGATTTATTACAACTCCATCAAACTTTTCAAAGTATGCTCTTTGTAAGAAGTCAATCATAGTTCCCTCACAGTTACTTTGAAGAAGAGTAACTTCATGTCCTCTTTTTTCTCCCTCTTCTTTTATATATTCACATATTTCAGTAAAGCTCTTTGATCCGTATATTCCTTTTTCTCTAACACCAATCATATTTATGTTTGGTCCATTAATAACCATGAATTTCATATATTTTCCCTCCAAAACTCATTTAGCAAAATGTCTTTATTAAATATCTTTTCTAATAATCCCTATTTGTTATCTCCAAATAAAAATTCCTTCATATGTTCTATAGGCATTTCTTTACCAGTCCAACACTTAAATGCTTCCGCTCCTTGGAATAACATCATTCCAAGACCATTTATTGTTTTACATCCAACTTCTTCTGCTAATTCTAATAATCTAGTTTTTGCTGGTTGATATACAACATCACTTACTATAAGATCTGGTCTTAACATATCTTTTTCTATGTATGTTTGGCCTACATATGGTTTCATTCCCATTCCTGTTGCATTTGTAAATATTACAGAATCAGCAATTTCTCTTCTTAATGCTTCTTTATCTTCTAATCTATATAATTTAGCCTTACAATTTGTTTTTTCATTAATCTTCTTAACTGTTTCTTCTGCTCTTGCAAAGAATTCATCATCTTGATTAAATATTGAAAGTTCAGCCACTCCATCTAAAGCTGCTTGAATACATATTGCTGTAGCTGCTCCACCAGCACCAACTATAGTCATCTTTTTACCAATAATATCAAATCCAGCATCTTTTAATGACATCATATAACCAACACCATCAGTAATATGGCCTGTTAATACTCCATCATCATTTATAACTGTATTTACAGCTCCTGCAAGTTCAGCAGCTGGAGTTAGCTTATCTAAATATTTATGAATTACAGTTTTATTTGGCATTGATACATTGCATCCTCTAGCTTGCATTGCTTTTAATCCTTTTACTGCATCTTCTAAACCTTCATTTCCAACCTCAAATGCAAGATAAGCATAATCTAATCCTAAATATTGAAATGCTTCATTATGCATCTTTGGTGAACTTGTATGTTTTATTGGTGTTGCTAATAATCCTATTAATGTAGTATAACCTGAAATACGTTTTTCCATTATATTCTCTCCTTTATATATATGGATATTTTATAACTACCCAATCTTTATTTAAACTTCATTAGAATATTTTACTTCTTTCATAGTATATAAAACAAATGAACGTTAAATATTTAACACTTAATTTAGTTTTATTATATTATAATAAGTTATATTAATCCAATTGATTTTCACTACATTATTTATAGATTAAATCTATATATTTCAAAAGTTATATAATTTTTCTTTATAAATGGTATATTAGCAGATATAGCGGTTTCATTAATATCCTTTATACAATAATATCTTTATTATTTTTTATCCAATTATAATACTTATCCTTACATTCTGTAGAGCAAAACTTATTATCACTCCAATAATCTACATAATTAGTTCCTTCATTACATACACTACACTTAAATGTATCCTTGCTTTTAACTAAGTTATATTTCCCCATGTTTTCTTTATTAAATTTCATTTTTTAAAGCCCCCTTGTATAAAACTTTCTATGATTATATTCTATCACTTTATTTTAATCTTAGTAATTATATATAGAAATTTTCTATTAATTTTATAGATTCTATTTATATATTAATTCTTATTCATTATTAGTTTAATAGTTAAATTATTGACATATTTATTTATCTAATATATATTTATGCTAACGTTAAATAACTATATTTCACTAATACAATATCAAACACTTAATTTAAATATTAAATATTATTAGGAGATATTTTTATGAAATTTAATTTTTTAAAGGGAAAAAGTGAACCTACTAAATTAGCTATAAAAATGGCTATTTCTCTTGCGCTTGCAGTAATAGTTGGTACACTTTTTATGTTATTAAGAGAATTTTTAATTAATAATGACAAAGCTTCAATATGGGAAATTATCAATAATTTATTATTTCAAGATATATCTACCGAAGAAGGTAGAAATTCTATAGGTATTTTTTATATATTAGGGCAGTTATTTATTAATTGTCTTCAATTAATAATAATTCCAATGGTATTCTCATCAATAGCTCTTTCTATGTGCCATATTAGTGATACAAAAAAATTAGGAAGAATATCTTCAAAAACCTTATTAGGATTTTTAGCTACTTCTATATACTCTTTAATAGTAGCATGTTTATTTGGATTTATATCTTATAAATTAGGATTTTTTAGTGTAAATATTAATGCAGATATATCTTCATCTGTTAACACTAGTGTTAGTAGTAATCCATTATTGGTTATTACAGATATGATACCAAGCAATATTTCATCTACTTTATCAGATAATAGTATGGTATTAGCAATAGTATTTTTAGCTGTGGTTGTAGGTCTGTGTATTAATTCCGTAGGTGATAAGATATTAGTTTTAAAGAATTTACTTATAGATATTAATAATATTATTTCTGTTTTTTTAAATTTTATTATATCTAAATTTAGTCCAATTGCTGTATTTGTATTAATAACTAGAACCTTTGCTGTATATGGAATAAACCAACTTAGACCTGCTTTAATGTATATGACTATAGTTTCAATATCATCAATATTTGTTTTCTTTACATGTTATCCTTTATTCATATATTCATTTACTAAGCTAAATCCAATGATATTTATAAAAAAATTTGCAAAAGTTGCTTTACTAGGATTTTCTGCGGCCTCTTCTTCTGCTGCATTATCATTAAATGAAAAGACTACTGTTGAAGAGCTAGGTGCAAATAAAGATATAGCTTATTTTGTACTTCCATTAGGAATGACTATAAATATGAATGGTACTGCAATTATGCAAGTTATAGGAACTATCTTTATTGCAGCATCTTCAGGATACGCCTTAGATTTTCATAATATATTATTAATAGCAGTTTTTGCACTCATAGCATCAGTTGGTACTCCTTCAGCCCCTGGATCCTCAGCTATAATTCTATTTACAGTCTTAACAGGTATGGGCTTTAGTAATAGTGCAACTTTAGTTGCTTATTCTTTAATTCTTGCCATAAACCGTCCAATGGATATGTTAGTAACTTGCTTAAATGTTGCTGGTGATTCTGCGACTGCTATAGTTGTTTCAAATTCTGAAGGATGCTTAGATAAAGATATATATATGAGCTAGAATATTACATATTTAAAAAAAAGCTATGCATTTAATTATGCAATAGCTTTTTTCATTTCTAATAATCTGTACACTCTTGAATACTAAAGTAAAACTTAACACTATTTTCTGTACTTTCTACTCCAAAATCACTATTGTGAAGCTCTAAAATTCTTTTTACAATGGATAAACCAAGGCCAGTTCCACCAAACTTTTTATTTCTTGATTTTTCTTTTCTATAAAAAGCGTCCCAAACATTTTCTAACTCTTCTTTACTTAATGAAACCCCAAAATTCTCTATAGAAAACTCATATTGACCTTTTTCCTTAATTGGTTCTATTAAAACATTAATCTTTCCACTATCAGGCGTATATTTTATAGCATTTGTTAATAAATTCGTTACTACTTGAGTTATTCTTTTTTCATCTCCAAATACTATAGCATCATCAAAGTCATTATAATTAATCTCAAGTGACTTTTCTTTTATCATATCTCTAAGCTTATCTTTTTCTTTTAAGAATACTGCTCCTAAATCAAAAGGCTCCTTATTAATATCAAAACTTGGTGATTCTAATTTGGATATATCAAGCATTTCTTTTACAAGATCATTCATTCTATTAGTTTCTTCTAATATATCCTCATACATTTCAGCTCCATATATTCCACTTTTTATACCATTTATACTTCCTTGAATTATTGTAATAGGAGTTTTAAGTTCATGAGATATATTTGCAATCAACTCTTTACGTTTATCTTCCTGAACTTCCTTTATATTAATTTCTTTTTTTAGCCTATCATTTGTATCTTGTAATTCACTTAAGGTTTTCTCTAGATTGTTAGATATCAAGTTCAATGATTCTCCCAATAATCCTATTTCATCTTCACTTTTAACATTATATTTATCATTAAAATCACACTGCGATATTCTCTTAGCTACATTACTCATTTCAACTAAAGGTCTTGTCATAAATCTAGAATAAATTAAGGATATAACAATTACTAATAAAAAAGCTACTGCAAATACAATAAAATAATAGCTATTCATAGTTCCAATAACATCATTTACTTCTGATAAAGGAGTTATTGCAATTAAATATCCATTACTAAACCTTTCAGTTGAAATCAAAAGTTCATCTAAACTGTTTTCTTTACTTACCTTAGTTACATACCTATTATGTGATATAATATTTTTCTTTTCATCTAAACTTAAGTATAAATCAACATCACTTAAAGACGAATAGGTATTATCTTCTGGAACTATCTCCTGTACCTTACCTTCAAAATATATATTATTTTCTAATGATATTGTTACTTTATTTAGTTGTTGTTCAAATTTGCTTGGTACAATTTCATAATATCCTTCAACCTCAACATCATTAATAATAATTTTTTGTGCAAAAATATATCCATAATCATACTCAAACCCTACTACTTTTATGCTGTCACCACTTTTTATATCCATCTTAGGAAACTGCTCTCCTAAAATAACCTTATGAACTTCTTTAGTATTTTCATTTTTTAAGATTAAATGCCGACTTCCCATATATGATTCAAGGCCTATTCCTCCACTTAAATCTGAGTTTCTAAGTGATAATGCAATATTTTTTTTATTTTTTACATCCTGTATAAAATCCATTATTTTATCACTGTCAGTTTCAGAAGATAAAAAGTCCTCAAAGTCTCCTAATGTACTTTCTAACATATTTATCTTTTTATTCAAATAATACTTTTCAAAATAAACTATTTGAAAAATTAATTGGGATCCTATAATACAAATTAAAATAAACAAATTCATTAAAAACAATTTTGAAGTTACACTTTTTTTAATAAACCTATTCAGCATCAAATTTATACCCCACTCCAAAAACAGTCTTTATACAATAAGATTTATGCTTAAGGCTTTTTCTAAGCTTCTTAATTTGTGCATCTACTACTCTTGTATTTCCATAATAATCGTATCCCCATTTTTTCTCTAAAAGCATTTCTCTAGATATAACCACATTTTTATTTTCCATAAGGTACTCCAACACCTCAAACTGCTTTGGCTCAATTTCAATTTGCTCATCATCTATGTATACTTGCATTTCTAATTTATCTATCTTCACACCATTATACTCTAATACATCTCTTTTAATATTTTCCTTTGTGCTATTTAAAGAGTCTATTCTATTTAGCAATACATTTGATTTAGCTAATAAAATCTCTAAACTAAATGGCTTTACAACATAATCATCAACATTTAACTCATATCCCATTAAAGCATCTTCTTCATCATCTCTAGCAGTAACCATAATTACTGGTACGTTAGATTTTTTTCTTATTCTTCTAAGAACAGTAAATCCATCTAAATTAGGTAACATAACATCTAATATTATTAGGTCTATATCATCATTAAATTTTTCTACTGCCTCCAATCCATCCAGAGCACTGATTACCTTGAATCCTTTAAATTCAAAATAATCACATATCATTTTATTTATCTTTTCTTCATCTTCTACTATTAAAACAACTTTATTCTTCATAAAACCCACCTTATTTTTACTATTTTTATAGCCTTCAATAAATCCGCTACATTATTATTAAATAAAACTCTTCATTGAATGAGTTGCTTAAATATATATTATTACTAGCATAAATATCTTTTTCTTAATTTAAATATTAAGACTTATTATCAAATAAATCTACCTATGTATTATAAGTTTTATTATTTTTATAGAAATCTCCATAAATTTATTAAAAAATAAAGGATATCTTCATTTTTCAGAAGACATCCTATTATTTTAAAATGCTAAAGCTAAACTTATAATTTTTCCATTTCTTTGTACATTTAATTCAGCACTTTGTGCACTATATAATGAATTTAATTGTGCTTTTAACTCACTTGTTGATCTTACTCTCACTCCATTTACCCCAACTATTATATCGTTTGCTTGCATTCCTGCTGCTTCTGCAATACTACCCTTTTCAACTTCCGCTACAAGTATTCCTCCATTTGTCTCTACTACTTTTACACCTAATGTAACTCCATTACTTTCTTGATTGCCTGAATATGAATCTGGATACTGCTCTGAGTATCCTCCCCATGGATATTGACCATTTTGATAATTTTCACCATATCCATTTTGAGATTGTGAATTTTCACTTGTACTATTTTCATTTGTGTAATTTTCAGGGTTCTCTAATAATTCTCTAACATATTTTATTGGGACTGAAAAACCTATTCCTTCAACATTTTCTCCACTTGTTTTAGCTGTATTTACTCCTATTACTTCTCCTTTTGTATTTATTAATGGGCCTCCACTATTACCTGGATTTATTGCAGCATCAATTTGCATAAACTCTTTATCAATCCCATCCATATTAATTATTCTTTTTGAAGCACTTATAATTCCTTTAGTAACTGTTCCTGATAATTCCTTTCCTAAAGGGTTTCCTATAGCTACAACTTCTTGTCCAGCATTCACTGTATCAGACTCTGATAAAGTTGCTACTCCTGGCATTTCAACATCATCTGTTATTTGTAATAATGCTAAATCATCTTTCTTACTAGTTCTTACTATTTTAGCATTAACCTCACTTCCATCATATAAAGTCAGTGTTATTTTAGAAGCTCCTTCTATAACATGATAATTAGTTACTACCATACCATCTTTATCTACAATAAATCCTGTCCCAACACCTTCTTGTGCTTGTGTAAACATATTTCCTGTTGTAGTTGATGTTACAGTAACTACTGCTGGTGATACTAATTTAGCTATTTCTTCTGTAGATAAGTTTTCTTTTCCCACTGATGTATCTACTCCAGTATCTTCAGATTTATCAGTTTCCGCAGAATTATTAGTATCCTCATTTGATGTACTTTTATCATTATTACCTGAGTTATAGACCATATTCTGAGTTTTATTTGAATTACTTCTATTAAGCAAATAGTCATTAACTAAAAACCCACTAGCAAAAGATACTACTAATGCACAAGCTGCTGCAGAAACTATAATTTTATTTTTTTTCTTATTCTTTTTATTCCTATCTACTGCTACTTCATCTATAACATTTTTATAATAGTCTCCATTCTCTTCTCTGTTATCTTCTAATATTTCTACTTCCTCTACATCTATCACTTCTATCACATTTTCATTATCTCTATTTTCATATTCATTGTTAAATTTGTTACTCATAATTAATCTCTCCTTTTATCTTATCTTTGAGTTAATTATAAAAACTAAATATGTATATAAAATGTTAAACTTATGACCTTTATGTGACTATTATTATATAGAATAGACTACACATTTTTTAAGTTTGTATGATGTAAGTAAAGTTTAAGTACACTATAATTCATCTTATCCACTATAAATAAAACCATAATAAAAATATTTAATTGACTTTGTACAAGAAATAAATTATCATACATGATAACTATTCTATAACTTAACACTCCTTATACTTAGATAATATAACAAAATCATATCATTCATTTTATTCTGCAAATTAAATACCTACTTAGTTTCTATATAAGGTTAAGATTTTAGGCTTTAATTATGAATTAAAACATATTTTTATAGATTTCAGGAGGACTTTAAATGATAATTCAACTTAACATGATTCAATCTATAGGATTAGCTGTGATTTTTCTTTTAATCGGAAAGTCAATTAAAAATACTATGCCTTTGTTTTCAAAATACGCAATACCATCACCAGTAATTGGTGGACTTATATTTTCAATTATCCATATGATTCTTAGACAAAGTAATATTGCTTTATTTAAATTTGATTCAACACTTCAAACATTCTTTCAAATTATGTTTTTCTGTACTGTTGGATTCAATGCAAGCTTGGAGATGCTTACTTAAATCTGGTGGCAAGAAAATTTTAACTGATGCTTTAAATACATTGGTTGGACAGTAGTTTACTGAATTTATTGGTTTTCTTTCTTAATTGAAACTTAAAAACCTCATAGACAACATCATCCATGAGGCTTTTATTTATATAAAATCTTTTATTATATTTAAATTAAATTTACTAACAACCTATTTGATAACTTACTTTTAGTAACTTTTAATTCATCTTGCATTTTCTTAGACTTACTATTATAAATTTTACTCAACTCTTTCAGCAAATAATTAATTGATTTATCTGAAAAAATAACTTTCTCCACATTCAACTAAATCTGAAAGCTTTATTTACTGCATCATCAATATGCTCTCACATATTTTCTCGGAACTTGAAACCAATATTTATTTTTAAATTTATTATAGTTGTCCTTTAATACCTGTTTTATTATTATCTTATCTTCAATTATCATATCTATATTTTATTAGTTATCACAGTTTTTAAAAATATAAATTCCTAAAAAATAGCACCTTAAAGTTACAATCTTCATACTGTAACTTTAAGGTGTTATGATTAGCAAATACCTGTGTTAATACTATAATTACATCTATATTCTCACTAATAACTGAAACCTTATTTCATGCCAGATATTATAAGTAATATTTATAACTACTCATAATATCTACAATCAATAATTTTTATAAACTAAATTATATTACTACTGTTAATAAATCTTCTTTAAAATCTATTTGTTTTTTATCGATTTCTACAACATCTAAATAATTATCTGAGTTTGTTATGATTACTGGTGTGATTAAAGAATATCCTTCTTTTTCAATTGCTTTAATATCAAACTCTACTAA
>JAHAIU010000501.1 GCA_018372555.1 Clostridium sp. | reverse complement strand
TAAAAAAGAATACGGATATAATAGTAGCCTTCGCAGTACTTGGTATTGTACTTATGATAATAGTACCTCTTCCATCAGCCTTATTAGATGTATTACTAGCATTTAATATTACATTATCTGCTGTAGTATTAATGATAACTATGTTTACTACCAATGTATTACAATTGTCAGTATTTCCAACTTTATTACTTGTTACAACATTACTTAGGCTAGGACTAAATATATCCTCAACAAGACTTATCTTAAGTGAAGGAGATGCAGGGAAAATTATTGAAGCCTTTGGTGAATTTGTTATAGGTGGAAATTATGTAGTTGGAATAATTATATTCTTAATTATAGTTATTATACAATTCGTAGTTATTACTAGTGGGGCAGGGAGAGTATCAGAAGTATCAGCTAGATTTACTTTAGATGCTATGCCAGGAAAACAAATGAGTATAGATGCAGATTTAAATGCAGGCTTAATAGATGAAGCTATGGCAAGAAAAAGAAGAGAAGATCTTCAATCAGAAGCTGACTTTTATGGATCTATGGATGGTGCATCTAAATTCGTAAAGGGAGATGCTATAGCAGGTATAATTATTACTATTATAAATATAATTGCAGGTATAATTATTGGTGTTATGAGCGGTATGGACTTTATTCAAGCTGGAGAATTATATACTAGATTAACTATAGGGGATGGACTTGTAAGCCAAGTTCCAGCACTATTAATATCAACAGCATCAGGTATATTAGTAACTAGATCTGGAAGCTCTGATAACTTTGGTAAGACTTTCAGTAGACAACTTACTGCTTTCCCAGTAGCCCTTGGAATAGTATCAGCAGTAATGTTTTTCTTAGCATTAATACCTGGAATGCCAATGTTCCCATTTTTACTAGCTTCAGTATCTGCAGGAGTTGCTACATATTTATTAATTAAGGAAGAACAAAAAACTCAAGAGCAAGAACTTCAAAGAGTTGAAGAGGAATATACAGAGCTTGAAAAAAAAGAGCCAGAAAATGTTATGAGTTTAATTTCTGTTGAACCTATGGAAGTAGAAATAGGTTATGGTCTAATTCCTCTTGCTGATGAATCAACAGGTGGAGATTTACTTCAAAGAATTGCATCTGTTAGAAGACAATGTGCAATTGAAATGGGAATAGTAGTTCAACCTATTAGAATAAGAGATAATCTTCAATTAAAGACTAATGAATATGTAATTAAGATAAGAGGAACTGTAATAGCTTCAGCAGAACTTATGGCAAGTATGTTACTATGCATGGATCCATCAGGCGAAAATACTCAAATAGCAGGTATTAGAACTGTTGAACCTACATTTAATTTGCCAGCAGTATGGATAAATAAAGATCAAAGGGAAGAAGCTGAAATTAAAGGATTAACAGTAGTTGATCCAACAACAGTTATGGTTACTCATTTAACTGA
>JAHAIU010000070.1 GCA_018372555.1 Clostridium sp. | reverse complement strand
TCCGCGAAGAGGATTCGAACCTCCAACCTATCGGTTAACAGCCGAGTGCTCCACCGTTGAGCTATCGCGGAATATTTACTACATTAGTTATTATATCAACTTTTATTAATAATGCAAGTGTTTTTAGCAAAAATTTTTCTAATCCCTTTTAATAATTTTATATTTTAAATATAAAAACGGGGCTGTTACACAAACAGCCCCATTAAACATTTAAAATTAGAAATAAATTATTATTGATATGATTTGTTTCTAATTACTCAAAACAACTTTACCTTTAAAACTCCTTGGAGCTTTTTCAATAATTCTTCATTCTTAATTACTTTATTGGTTTCATTGTAGGGAACATAATAACGTCTCTTATTGAAGCAGAATCTGTTAAGAACATTATAAGTCTATCTATACCTATTCCTAAACCACCTGTAGGAGGCATACCAGTTTCTAATGCACTCATAAATTCTTCATCTATCATATAAGCTTCATCATCACCAAGTTCTCTTTCTTTTTCCTGTTGATTAAATCTTTCTCTTTGAACGATTGGATCATTTAACTCAGAATAAGCATTACATATTTCTCTACCAAATACGAATCCTTCAAATCTTTCAGTAAACATTTCATTTCCTCTCTTCTTCTTAGTAAGAGGTGAAATTTCTACTGGGTAATCGCATATAAATGTTGGCTGAATCATATGTTGTTCACAGAACTCTTCATATAAAACATTTAATACTTCACCCTTAGTTACATGATCAAGCTTTTTCTTAAATTCTAAATTCTTTTCCTTAGCTATAGCTTGAGCTTCTTCGTTAGATTTAATTTCATTGAAATCTATACCTGTATGTTCTTTAACTGCATCAACCATAGTTATTCTTCTCCAAGGTGGTGCAAAGTCTATTTCAGTACCTTGGTACATAACCTTAGTAGTTCCATTAACTTTTTCACATACAGCTGCTACCATATTTTCAGTTAATTCCATCATATCATTATAATCAGCAAAAGCTTGATATAATTCTATCATAGTAAATTCTGGATTGTGTCTAACTGACATACCTTCATTTCTGAAAGTTCTTCCCATATCATATACTCTTTCTAATCCTGCAACTATACATCTCTTTAAGTATAATTCAGGTGCAATTCTTAAATACATATCTATATCCAAAGTATTATGATGAGTAATAAATGGTCTTGCTGAAGCTCCCCCTGCTATAGGTGCTAACATAGGTGTTTCTACTTCAATAAACCCTCTATTATCTAAGAATTCTCTAATTCCTTTAAGTATATTAGCTCTCTTAATAAAGTTTAGCTTAACTTCTGGATTAGATATCATATCCACTTCTCTTTGTCTATATCTTAAATCTGGATCTTTTAAACCATGCCACTTTTCTGGTAGTGGTTTTAAAGACTTACAAATTAATTCAAAAGATTTAACCTTAACAGAAACTTCTCCTGTCTTAGTTTTAAAAACTTCTCCTGTTGCAGCTACCCAGTCACCTAAATCATAAGTTTTATATGACTTTAGCGCTTCTTCACCAACTTCATCTATCTTAATAAATAATTGGATTCTGCCATCTCTATCATGAATATCAGAGAATACAACCTTACCTTGACCTCTTTTGGACATGATTCTACCTGCCACTGTTACAGTTGCACCTTCTAATGTCTCATAATTCTCTTTAACTGCTTCTGACATATGAGTTCTTTCAACTTTATATACGTCAAAAGGATCCTTACCTTGGTTTTGTAATTCTACTAATTTTTCTCTTCTTAAAGCTTCTTGCTCACTGAACTGAGATTCTAGCTCTTGTATATTCATTTCATCAGTTGACATTGATATCCCTCCGTTACTCTCTTCTTATTCCTAGTACCTCAAACTTATTTATTCCACCTGGTACTGAAACCTCTACTATTTCCCCAACCTTTTTACCTAATAAAGCTGCTCCTACAGGTGATTCATTAGATATTTTAAAACTCATAGGGTCTGCTTCTGCTGATCCTACTATTGAATATTCAACTTCTTCATCGAAATCATAATCCTTAACCTTAACTATTGATCCAACTGCAACTATATCTGTAGGAATTTCTGATTCATCAACAACTGAAGCATTTTTTAACATATTTTCCAATTGTATTATTCTTCCTTCAGTAAAAGCTTGCTCATTTTTTGCTTCATCATACTCAGAATTTTCACTTAGGTCTCCATATCCTAAAGCTACTTTTATTTTTTCAGTTATTTCCTTTCTCTTTACAGTTTTTAAGAATTCTAATTCTTCCTCTAATTTTTTAACACCTTCGTATGTCATTACGAACTTTTTAGCTTCACTCATGATTTTCTCCCCTTCAATTTACACTATATTTAAAACCTAATAATAAGTCTTATATTGTCAAAATCATTTAAAACATTATAAATCAGCAATTACTATATGTCAATAAATCTAATTTATAAGTATTCCATCAATAGATAATATTGTACTTATTTTTAATATATTTATTCGCAAAACATATTAATATTCAAATAATTATACAAATATTATTTTATTCATTCATTTCCATTAAATCTTTCTTATAATTATTTAACACATCTATAACTGCACTACTTTCATTTAAAGTATTTATAATAGATTTTATATCATTACTTTTTGGCATACCCTTTAAGTACCAGCTAGAGTGCTTTCTCATCTCTCTAATAGCTTTTCTCTCTCCATCGTACTTAATTGCTAACTCATAATGTCTTAAACACATATCTATTTTATCATTATAAGTTATTTCTAAAGGCGGAAGTCCCTTTAACTTATTTTCAATTTGCTTAAATATCCATGGGTTGCCCATACTTCCTCTAGCAACCATTATACCATCACAATTAGTTTTATTTTTTAAAACTAAGGCGTCTTCTGCCGTAAAAACATCTCCATTTCCTATAACAGGAACTGAAACTGATTCCTTAACCTTACCTATTATATCCCAATCAGCCTTACCTTCATACATTTGTTCCTTAGTTCTTCCATGTATAGCTAATGCGTCAACTCCTGCCTCTTCAAGGGTTTTAGCAAAATCTACTGCATTTATGCTACCTTCATCGAAACCTTTTCTAAATTTAACTGTAACTGGCTTTGTAGAAACTTTTTTTATTTCCCTTACAATATTGGCTGCAAGCTCTGGATGCTTAAGTAATGCAGATCCTTCTCCATTCTTAGTTATCTTATTAACTGGACATCCCATGTTAATATCTATTAAAGCTACATCTTTTCTGTCATTAAAATGCTTTTGTACTACTTCTGCCATAATCTTAGGATTATTCCCAAAGATTTGAACAGCTACTGGACTTTCTTCATCAGATATCCTAAGTAATGATTTAGTATTTTCATTTTCATAATATAGAGCTTTTGCACTTACCATTTCAGTATATACTAAGCCACAACCCATTTCTTTACATAATCCTCTAAAGGATATATCTGTAACTCCTGCCATAGGTGCTAGAAAAACATTATTTTCAAATTCTAGGTTTCCAATTTTCATATTATACTACTCCTTATTTTTTTCGTATATAATTCTTAACCCCTCTAATGTTAAACTAGAATCTACCTTGTCTATAACATCAGTTTCTTTAGCAATAAGTTTTGCAAGTCCTCCTGTTGCTATTACGAAAGGTTCCTCTGTACCATGATCCATCATTTCTTTTTTCATTTTATTTACTATATACTCTACTTGACCTATGTATCCATAAATAATACCAGCTTGCATGCTTGTAACGGTATTTTTACATATTATACTCTTAGGCGTTTCAAGTTCAATTCTAGGTAGCTTTGCTGCTCTATCAAAAAGTGCATCAGATGATATTTTAATTCCTGGTGTAATGCATCCTCCAAGATAATTTGCATCTTTTGTTAATGAACAAAAGGTAGTTGCTGTCCCAAAATCTATAATTATTAAATCTTTATTATACTTATCATGAGCTGCTACAGCATTTACAATTCTATCTGCCCCAACTTCCTTAGGATTATCATATTTAATATTAATTCCTGTTTTAACACCTGGTCCTACAATTAAAGGATTAATACCAAAGCTCTTCTTAACCATATTTTCTAAAGAGTGCATTATATTAGGAACAACAGACGATATTATTATTCCTTTTACCTCCTTAGGATTTAAATCACTTTGAAGAAAAAGTTGCATTACTTTAATAGAGTATTCATCTGAAGTTTTCTTGGCATCAGTTGATATTCTCCATCCTGCAATATTCCTAGAATCCTTATATACCCCTAACACAATATTTGTATTCCCAACGTCTACTACTAGAATCATACAAGCACCACCTTAATACAATTAAAAGCAGCTTTTTAAAGCTGCCTCATTTAAATAAATATTCTCTAAGCAAAATTAACAATTTAATTTTAACAATTAGAATTTATTTGTCAAGTGTTGTAAATTGTATAATTAAAATAATCCTAGTATTTCACCATTATCTAAAATATCCATTCTATTAGCTGCTGGTACTTTTGGCAGCCCAGGCATAGTCATAATATCACCATTTAAAGCAACTATAAATCCAGCTCCATTAGATACTCTAACTTCTTTTACTGTAATTTTAAAATTTTCTGGTCTACCCTTTAAAGCAGGATTATCAGATAATGAGTATTGAGTTTTAGCCATACATATAGGAAGCTTATCTAACCCAAAGGTTTCAAGTTCAGTTATTTGCTTTTTAGCATTTGCAGTAAACACTACTCCACTCGCTCCATAAATTTCCTTTGCAATTATGTTTATTTTTTCTTCAATGCTAGATTCTACTTCATATATTGGCTTAAAGTTAGATTCCTCATTTTCTAATATATCGCATACAACTTCCCCAAGTTCAACTCCGCCTTCGCCGCCTTTTGCCCATACATCAGATAAAGCTACTTTTACTCCAAGCTTATCACAGTAATCTTTAATGAAATTTACTTCTTCATCACTATCAGTAACAAATTTATTTATAGCTACTACTACGGGTACATTATACTTCTTAATATTTTCAATTTGTTTTTCTAAATTAGTAATTCCATTTTCTAATGCCTCTACATTTGGAACTCCTAACTCTTCTTTACTAACTCCCCCATGATTCTTTAAAGCTCTAACTGTAGCTACTATAACTACACAGTTTGGAGTTAATCCACCATATCTACATTTAATATCTAAAAACTTCTCTGCTCCAAGGTCTGCTCCAAAACCAGCTTCTGTAACTACTATATCGCCAAGTTTTAAAGCCATCTTTGTAGCTATTATTGAATTACAACCATGTGCTATATTAGCAAAAGGTCCACCATGAATTATAGCAGGAGTATTTTCTAATGTTTGAACTAAATTAGGTTTAATTGCATCCTTCATCAGTAACGCCATTGCTCCCTGGATTTCTAATTGTTTAGCATAAACTGGTCTACCATCTAAATCATATGCTACTACTATATTACCCATTCTTTCTTTAAGATCCGAAAGATTATTAGCTAAACATAATATAGCCATAATTTCAGATGCAACTGTAATCATAAATCCATCTTCCCTTAAGAATCCATTTAGTTTCCCACCAAGTCCAACAACTATACTTCTTAAAGCTCTGTCGTTCATATCCATTACTCTCTTGAATACTATTCTTCTTGAATCTATCTTAAGAGCATTCCCTTGATGAATATGATTATCTATAGCAGCAGCTAACAAGTTGTTTGCACTTGTTATTGCATGCATATCTCCTGTAAAATGTAAATTTATATCTTCCATTGGAACTACTTGAGCATATCCACCGCCAGCAGCCCCACCTTTGATTCCAAAAACAGGGCCTAAAGAAGGTTCTCTCAGTGCTATTACTGCCTTCTTATTCATTTTGCATAAAGCCTGACCTAGACCAACTGTTACTGTAGATTTCCCTTCTCCTGCTGGAGTTGGGTTAATAGCTGTTACTAATACTAACTTACCATTTTCCTTATCTTTTAACTTTTCAAAAACATCTAATGATATTTTACACTTATACTTACCGTATTGCTCTATATCATCTTCAGTTAAATTTAATTTTCCAGCAATTTTTGTTATAGGCTCCATCTTAGCTTCTTGAGCTATTTGTATATCACTTTTCATAAAACACACTCCTACCCAATGAATATTTCTTAAATTTAATAAACAAATTATACCACTTACTACTACTCAATTAAAGATTTTTTCGAACATTTTTATATTTTTTGAGTAAAATAATTCGTATTTATATTTATCTACTCTTATTTCTTTAAGTTTTATTAATAGTTTGTATATATTATAATGAGTTTTAATTTTTATTAATTATTAATTGAGGGGCTGTCATAAGACAACCCCTCTGATATTAGTTTTCATTGAATATTCTAACGAATTCTTCACCATCAATTTTTTCTTTTTCTAGTAAAACTGCTGCTACAGCATGAAGCTTATTAATATTTTCAGTTAATAAATTTATAGCCTTATCATATGCTTCATCTATAAATTTCTTAACTTCCTTATCTATTTCAGCTCCAACTTCTTCACTAAAGTTTCTACCATGTCCTAAGTTCTTTCCAAGGAAGACTTCATTATTATCTGCACTATAGGATATAGTACCTAGTTTATCACTCATCCCATATTCCATAACCATAGCTCTCGCTATAGCACTACATCTATCTATATCGTTCTTAGCTCCAGTTGAAATATCTGATAAAATTATCTTTTCAGCAACTCTACCACCTAATAATCCTACCATTTCATCCTTTAACTTAGATTTAGAAGTGTATGATCTATCTTCTGTTGGTAAATGCATAGTGTAACCACCAGCCATACCTCTTGGTATAATACTTATCTCATGTACAGGATCGCAGTGCTCAAGTAATTGCATAACAACTGCATGACCTGCTTCATGATAAGCAGTAAGTCTTCTATCATGATCATTAATAGCTCTACTCTTCTTTTCAGGTCCTGCTATTACTCTTGTTATAGCTTCTTCAAATTCAGTCATTCCAATTAGCTTTTCACTTTTTCTAACAGCAAGTAAAGCTGCTTCATTAGCTAAGTTTTCTAAATCTGCTCCAACAAATCCTGGAGTTCTCTTTGCTAATACTTTTAATTCTACATCTTCAGATAAAGGTTTCTTTTTAGTATGAACCTTTAATATTTCTTCTCTTCCCTTAACATCAGGTGCTCCAACTACTATTTGTCTATCAAATCTACCTGGTCTTAATAATGCAGGGTCTAGTATGTCTGGTCTATTAGTAGCTGCTATCATAATAATTCCTTCATTAGCACCAAAACCATCCATTTCAACTAGTAATTGATTTAATGTTTGCTCTCTTTCATCATGGCCACCACCAAGACCTGCTCCTCTTTGTCTACCAACAGCATCTATTTCATCAATAAACACTAATGATGGAGCACTCTTTTTAGCTTGTTCAAACAAGTCTCTAACTCTTGATGCACCTACACCAACAAACATTTCAACAAAATCTGAACCTGAAATACTATAAAATGGAACTCCAGCTTCACCAGCTACAGCTTTAGCTAATAAAGTTTTACCTGTACCTGGAGGCCCAACTAATAAGACACCCTTTGGTATTCTAGCTCCCATTTCAGTGTACTTCGTAGGTTGCCTTAAGAAATCTACTATTTCTTCTAATTCTTGCTTTTCTTCATCTGCTCCTGCTACATCACCAAAGGTAACTTTTTTTGCATCTGGAGACATCATTTTGGCTCTACTTTTACCAAAATTCATAACGCCTCTTCCGCCACCTCCACCTTGAGATTGCTGAGTCATCATAAAGAAGAATACAAATATTAATACCATAATTAATAATGTTGGTATTAAACTAATCCAAAGACTACTATTTGAAGGTTGTTTAAAGTCCACCCTTATGTCATCCTTTGGAGTTTGAGCCATTAACATTTGCACCATTTCACTTGGAGCATATGTATCAAATTGCTTACCATCTCTTGTCTTACCTGAAATTAACATTTTATCACGATGAACAGTAACACTCTCTATTTCATCACTAACCCATTTTTGTTGAAAATCACTGTATGATATTTCATCTGCCATCTTTCCGCTATTCCATAGGAAGGTTGCAGATAAGAATAAAATTGCGATAAGAAATATCCATACTGTTGCACTTGAATATTTTTTCATTCAAGGCCCCCCTTTCTTCTAGTTTTTATTATATTGCCTTATTATACTACATATTACATTACTTTTTGTATACTTCTTCCTTTAAAATTCCTACATAAGGTAAGTTTCTATACTTTTCAGCATAATCTAACCCATAACCTACTAGGAACTCATCCGGAACTTCAAATCCACAATACTTTACATTAATGTCTACTTTTCTTCTTGCTGGCTTAGTTAGTAAAGTAACTATTTCTATACTATTTGCTTTTCTAGCTTTTAGGTACTTTAATAAATAATCTAAAGTAACTCCACTATCTATAATATCTTCTACTATTATTATGTCTTTTCCTTCTATACTATGATCTAAATCCTTTAAAATTCTAACTACCCCTGTTGTCTCACTAGAATTCCCATAGCTAGATACAGCCATAAAATCAATCTCTGTTGGTATAGTAATATTTTTTATAAGCTCAGATGCAAATACAACTGATCCCTTTAAAATACCTACTATTAATAAGTCTTTTCCTTTGTAATCATTGCTAATTTCATTTCCCATTTCTTTAGCTCTTTTAACAATTTGTTCTTCAGTAAGTAATACTTTCTCTATGTCTTTTATCATTTTTTATCCCTTCCTAGCAAAAGTAATTTTTATAATATTTTTAGTTTCCTTAGTTATTTTAAACTTTTCAGAAACTTTATGCGCTACTAGCCAGGCTATTTCGTTATCAAAACACAAAACTGGAATCTTGTCTCTTTCATCTACTGGTATTTTCAGATCCATAAAAATATCTTTTACCTTTTTGTTTCCCCTCATCCCTAATGGCAACATTTTATCGCCATTCCTTCTTTTCCTAATAACTAGCCTTTCCTCTATCTTATCATAATCAAAATATTTTATTAATACATTCTTAGAAAAATCTACATTATTTTTATTTGTAATAATATTAAATCTTACATTATAATTTTCATAACATATATGAGTATTGTCTAATTCTCCTTTATTTATCACAACTTCTTTATATTCTCTTATTATATTATCCTTTAATTTTAAATATATATCGCCATATATATTCTCAGCTAATACATTGTTAGTAAGATCTATCCTTTTATTAGTTGTGTTTTTAGATAATTCTATAACATCATATATATGTTTCATTTCAAAATTACTATACTTACCTGTAAATTCAAAAAAAGCTTTTCTAATTATTCTTGATATAATTGCCCTATCTAAATTAAAAGCTTCCTTTGATATTATTAAAGCATCACTAGTATTACTACAATATACCTTAAAATTATCTAATGTCTCCTTTTCTAAAAAGTCATTATCTACTTGAATCAAGTTAGCCATTCTATTTAAAGTGTTAATTATATCTTTATTAAAATTTTCCTTCATATATGGAATAATATCTAACCTTACCTTATTTCTACTATATATATTTTCTAGGTTGCTTTTATCTATTTTAGGTTCTAAATTATTAGAACTACAGTATAACTCAACTTCTTTTCTAGACAAACAAAGGATAGGTCTTATTATTCCCCCTTCTCTTTTGCTTCTAATTCCACATAGTCCCTCAATTCCTGTTCCTCTCATCATATTCATAATGATAGTTTCTGCTTGATCATTTGCATTATGAGCAATAGCAATCTTATTATAGCCATGATGATTTTTTATAGTTTCAAAGAATTTATATCTTTCTTCTCTTCCAGCCATTTCATGAGATATATTTTTTTCTTTAGAAATTTTGTCTATATCTATTTTCTTAACATAAAATTCTATATTAAGGTTCTTACATAAAGACTTTGAATACTCCTCATCCGCTACAGCTTCATCACCTCTTAACATATGATTTACATGAGCTGCTCCTATTGTAATATTAAAGTCCTCTTTTAGACTATAAAGAACATTAAGTAAGCAAACAGAATCAGGTCCTCCAGATAGAGCTACTAGGATTTTATCTCCTTTTGCTATCAATTTATTTTCTATTATAAAATCCCTTACTTTATCTCTCACAACAATACTCCTTAGTAATTTTTTATAATATATTTATAATAACCTTAACATCTTCTCCTGTAAATAAAAAATGTTAGTTAATTTTTACATTTTTAATTCTATATATGTCTCAATTAATAATCTACAGCTATAGTCTTATAACATTATAAGTTTAACCCTTCCTTCGTAAGTTATCCAAATCGAAAGCATATAGTTTTTAATTTTTATATAAGCTTCTAATTAATCTTCCAAATAAAAGGGGCTGTCTAACAAACAACCCAAGTTAAGAATACTTCTATTTTTTTAATATACTGAGTATAACTTAGATACTAATACAGTCATATCATCCTTTACCTTTCCACCGCTTAAAGCTATAGCCTTTTCTAAGATGTCATTAGCAAGAGCTGCTGGATTTGTATCTGCATATTCTAAATACTCTAGTAGCCAATAATAACTTCCTATATTATTTTTATCTATATCTAAAACGCCATCACTAATGGATATAATAATATCTCCATGTTTTAGTTTTAACTTTTCAGAACTATAATCAACATCATCTAAAATTCCAAAAGGTAAAGTATTGGATTTAACTGCCTTTATCTCCTCTCCTCTTTTAATAAAGCTTACAACTCCACCAATCTTTATAAATTCCACATCACCTGTATATAAGTCTACTACACCTAAATCCATAGTTGTGAATTTTTCATCTTCATTAAACTTCATAGCCATAACAGAATTAATAGTATTAATTGCTGTCTTTTCGCTAAATCCACTTTCTATAAATTTCTGAATTAGATCCACTGCTAAACTACTTTCAGAACTAGCTTCTTCTCCTGAACCCATTCCATCACTAATTATAGTTATATAAGTTCCATCATTATTATTAGAGAAACTATGACTATCACCAATAGCTGTCTCCCCTTCTTTAGGTTTTGATGCTACATATGACATCATATGATATTTGGGTGTTTCTTCTATTATAATAGTAGATTCCCCAGTTTCAGGATCAATCCTCACTCCATTATTCGCTATAGATACTGGTACTTTTACTAGAGTGTTAATTACAGGAATAATATTCTTCACACAATATCTTTCGCTATTTGAACTGTTTGTTATAATTTTAATCTTCATCCTTCCTCTTCTATCTAAATAAGAAAAAACATCTAAATAATCTATTTTACTTCTATTAAAAGCCTTTCTTAAAAGTTTATCTATTTCTGTGCAAATAGATATATCTTTTTGAAAGTCTTGAATCATTCCATCCATAGTATCAGAAATATTATTCATATGATTAGCAATAATATTCCTACCTTCTGTAAGCCTAGTTCTTAAAGCTTCATTAACTGTATAATTATTTACTATCTCTTGAGCATTTTTCATAAGGCTTCTAGTTTTAACACATACCTTATCTAAAGTTTTGGGTAAATATAGTTCCTTACTTTCACAGCTACTTAATAATTCTGAAAACCCTTCAAAAGTTGAATGCAAATTTCTATCCCAGCACTTTTGTCTAAGCTCACAATTATAGCAAACTCTATCTGCTAAACTCTCTACCATTGCAGATCCCTTATTGTTTAAAGATAAAATATCATTTTCCCCTAAATTAACTATAGAGTTAGATAATGATGCTAATATGGACTTCATAGAATTTAATCTATCTAAAAACTCACCCTTAACACCATTTATTCTATTATCATTTATAACCTCTATCTTTTTATCTTGATTGAACTCTTTATATATAGAATCAATTAAGAATTTAGGTATAAACATAAATAATACAATAGCTAATAGAACTTCAATACCTCCATATATATTAAATGTATTTGAATACATCCAAATTATAAAATAAATAATAGAGTATGCAGCTGATGAAAAAAGCCTTCCAGTTTCTCTAAAAACTCCAATTATTAATCCACATAAGCTATATAATGTAACTGCAGTAATTATATCATTATTAGTTATACCTATAATGAACCCCATAGATACCCCTATAGCTGCTCCAAGTCCCGCTCCTCCTGTATAAGCAAATACAGCTATAGTAACTAGCGCTAAAATACTTCTTAAATGTATATTAAATAAACTAACATTCCCTATTCCTGCAATTAATAAGCATATTAAAATCCCTATACTTATCATTTCTTCCGTTGAGAAGAAATAATTACTTGAAAGTTCATCCATACATCTCAAAGCGTAACTTATCATATATTTAACAGGAACTATGCTTAATGTTTTTAATAAAGAAAAAATAAAGTTAACTTGTATAGGCTTATTGTTAATTAACATATTATATATTATAAACACTGAGAAAATTAAAAAGAATGTTACTACATCTTTTCCCTTAATCTCAAACCTTTTACATATCTCTATATAAGCTGTTATGATAACTGCAGAAATACAGTAGGATACTACGCCTTCCAAGTTACCACCTATGGATAAATACCCCGCTATAACTCCAATTAAAGATAATAAAGTATATTTACCTCTTTCACCCTTCATACCTATAAGGTAAGCAATACCAAATGGTGCTATTCCCATATCAATAGTAGCTGATAATAATACTCTACTTAATAAAAATCCTATTATCAACGATGCTACAGCCCTTATGGGTGTTCCCTGAATTTTTAATTCCTTCCTCTTATTTTCTACTCTCTTATAAGTTGATATATCAACACCATATTGCATATTGTCTTCCTCCAATTTCCATAAAATGTATTTTAAATTATATCACCTTATTCAAGAAATATATGTCAGATGATGTATTAAAAAATTTTTTTCTTAGGACAATAACTGCTATTTTTCTTTTTTTAAGCTTTAATAATATTAATATAAATTGTTACAAATATAATTTATTGCTTAATTAACCTAATTCCTAATACTATTTCCAACACTAATTTGTCACTATTAGAATTTTATTGAAGAACACTTAATATAAAGATAAGTTCTACTATCAAATTTAATTACATATAATAATAAATTTAATTAGTAAAAATAATTACATAGAAGTAAGTGAATTAATAAAGAGGTAGATTTGATTTCTAAGTTTATTCGTTATTATTCTTAGTTCTTACATAATTAAAACTATCTACATATATAACTTTTTAAAATGACCTGATAAGCTGAGTTGTCTATATAGTTGTTACATATTATATAGTTTTTTAGACATAAAAAAACAGCTACAAATAAATTGTAACTGTTTTGGTGCTGAAGACCGGAATCGAACCGGTACGGTATCGCTACCGCAGGATTTTAAGTCCTGTGCGTCTGCCTGTTCCGCCACTTCAGCGTAT
>JAHAIU010000500.1 GCA_018372555.1 Clostridium sp. | reverse complement strand
TATTCTTTAAAATTATTCATTTATAAGTACAATATACTCCCATAATTTAGAAAAGTCAAGGTGATTTAAGCAAATTTCCAAAAAAATAGCAAAAAAATGTAGAATGGCTTGTCTACTAATTTTACGGCAATACTATATTATAGTAAAGTAATTTTATTAAAAATATATTAATAAAATAAGAAAAAAATGTAAATAATATTAAGAGAATGCTTTTGTCCATAAATAATTATCAATTTTATTTAGGAAAAGTATTAAAATGTAATTATAGAGGTAAATATAACTTGTAATAAGTTTATATATACTATATAATTTAATTAATAATATAAGTTTAGAGGTGAATGTATATGGTAAAAAAAATAGACACTAACTATATAACAGAAATAGCTGAAGAAATGTCTAACGGGAACATGGTAGGCTATGATGATTTGCCAAAGTATGATCTCTTTTTATCACAAGTTATAGATTTTTTAAATGATAAATTTGTTGAAGATAAATATACAAATAATATTGTTCAAAATTATATAAAAAGTGAAGTAATTAGTAAACCTGAGGACGGTAAAAAAAGAGGTTATACTAAGATTCATTTAGTTCAATTAGTTTTATTAAGTTATATGAGACCAGTTTTGACTACAGAAGAAATCAAGAAGGTATTCAGCTTGGCCTTCAATGAGATTAATGATAGAAGTGATGATATAATATCTTGGGAAAAGGCGTATAAGATATTTTCTGAAACTCAAAGTGAAAGTTTCAAGGACTTTTTAAGCAAACCTGTTGTAGACGAAGAAAAGTTAGATAGTATAATTTCTGAGTTAAATTTAAATGAGACAGATGAAAATAGTATAAGAACTTTTGTAATAGTTATGTCTTTAATTGCTCAAGCTAGTGCAATAAAGAAATTAGTTCAAAAAATGGTTAACGGATATCATTCAGAGTAATTTTAAAAAGTCTCTATTATTGCATATATAATTAGAGGGTGATGTTATGAATGAGATAGTTGAAGTAATTGCTAATATAGGATTTCCTATAGCTATTTCTTTATATTTATTAATTAGAATAGAAGGAAAGCTAGAAAGTCTTACTACTAGCATTAACAACTTATCTAACACTATTAATTCAATTAAGTAGTTAAAAAGGGTGGAGCTTTGGAATATATAACTTTATATACATAGCTCCTTTTTATTTTGTATAATTTAATATTAGTCTTATAATATAGTTAAGCAAAATTATAAGGAAGAGTTTTATGAGTAATAAGATAGTAATTAAAGAATCAGTTAGAGGTATAATTGAATATATTTTAAGGACAGGAAGCATAGATGATAGGTTTGTTGGAAGTACCAGGGCTGTAGAGGGTACTATAGCACATCAAAAGCTTCAAAGTAATAATGAAAAGATATATGATAACTATGAAAAAGAAGTAAGGCTTAGTGAAGAGTT
>JAHAIU010000069.1 GCA_018372555.1 Clostridium sp. | reverse complement strand
TGAAAATATTAGGTCCATCATTCCATGCAATACTTCTAAATGGTTCTGTATAAACAGCAAAATTTAATATAGGGTTTAATCCAATTAGCAATATATTTTATCATCATTACCTGTTATATTGATTATAATTACTGCTATACTTGCAATAAAAAACCAGAATGTAAAACTTCTAAATATTTTAATCATAGTTTTCACTCCTTTTGTTACTTTATAATCAAATTATACCCACCAATTCCGTAAATTTACATGAAACTTGTAATATATAATAAATTCTTAATAATCTTTTTATAAAGAAAATAGAGAAGTATTTTACTCAAAAAGCTTCCTAGCCCATTTATCAGCTAAAGTCATATCTTTATTTACAAAAATACCTTCTGTGTACCATTCAACTAACTTTTCCATAGCTTCTTTATGACCCTTTTTTGCTCCTTGAACTAAATTAATAAAAGCTGTTTCATCATTTACTTCAACTCCTATGCCATAGTGGAATAGCAATGCATAATAATAATAACCTGAAATAAGGTTTCCATCTAAAATTTTATTTACATAAGATAAAATATCTAATTCCTTATAATATTCATTATTTAAAAAGCTCTTTATCCCCTCATTTGCCAAAGCTTCAGCTGCATAAACTGATCCCTTTTTATATGCTTTCCTTAAATATTCTATTCCTTCTTCCTTCTCCTCATCCTTATCTTCTTCTCTACCTTCTTCTAAATAAACCTTTCCTATTAAATACAAGCTATGCGGATCTTCACTATCTGCTGCTATACCTAAGTATTCAAAACCCTTATCTCTATCTTCTTGTACCCCTTCCCCGTAATAATACATAATTCCAAGCCTTTGTACTGATTTTAAATCACCATTTGCACAGCCCTTATAATAATTCATTAAAGCCATTTTTATATCATTACTTTCTTCATATAAGTTACCTAACTTATAATATAATCCAATATTCCCCTCAGCTATACTTTCATTATAGTATTCAAAAGCCTTCTTCTTATCTTCTTTTGTATATAATCCAAAGTAATACATATCCCCAAGGCCTTCTAAAGAGTTTTTATCTTTTTTAGAGGCTCCCTTAGAGAAGTAATGAAAAGCCTTATTATAATCTAATTCTATTTCTTTCCCTTCTAAATAAGATTGTCCTAAGATATAAAAAGAATCTTCAAAATCATTATCAGCTGACTCTTCTAGCCAATAGTACGCTTTAAAATTACTCTTTTCGCATCCTTCCCCATTCTTGTAAAGATATGATAATGCATATTGGGCAGGAGCAAATCCACTTTCAGCGGCTTCACTATACCACTTAAAAGAATATTGACTATTTTTCTCTACTTCTTTACCTTCATAATAAATAAATCCTAAAGAATACTGTGAAAAAATATTTCCCTTAAGCGCAGCTTTTTTATACCAATACAATGCCTTTTCAATATTTTTTTCTCCACCATAGCCTTTTTCATAGAATAATCCTAAATAACTTTCAGCATGCTCATTACCTTCCTTAGCTGCTTTTTCAAAATACTCCTTAGCCTTATAATAATCTTTATCCACATTTTTCCCTAAATAATATAATTCACCTGTTAATAAGTATTCTTCAGATGTTATGTCTTCATCCTCAAATTCATTTTCTAAGGAATTATCATCTATATCATCAAATCCTAAAAAGTTAAGCCTTTCCTTTGATTCCCTACTTTCAATATCCTCTTCATCAATATCTTCTTCAACTTCCTCTTCATCTTCGTAAGCAGTAGAATGTTTAAAATCACTTTCAATATTATTTAGATATTTATTAAAAACAATCTTTTCATCTTCATTTAAGTTATTAACAAATAAAGAATAATCCTCTTCTCCAGAGCTTACTGCAAGCCAAACACAGGCATTATAAACTATATCTTCATTAATTATCTTTTCTCTATAATCCTCTGTATCCTTAACCTTAACAGTAAGTATTTTCTTATAATAATATAAATCTTCAATATAACTAGATATATACCTCATTAAATCATATGGAATTATATTTCTCTTATATAAAATCTCCAGGTTTTTGTTAAAGGAATTTTCACTATTATAGAAAATTTTATTATTTAAGTGAGCCTTAATAATTATCTCTTTTATAAACTTAATTAAATTTGAATTAACTAACCTTATTTCTTCCTCTTCAAACACTTTATTTATAATATAATAGACATCCTTAAATTCTAGTAATAAAAAATCATAACTGTAATTCATAACTATTGCCCCCTTAAATTTCTTATTATATAAGTTGTAATAAAGTTTTTGCATTTTATTCAGTATATTTTATACTCAAAATATTTTAGTTAGGCAATTACACAAACAACTTATATAATAATTAAACTATATATGCTTTCAATTTATGTAATCTACTTCGAAAACTATTTTTCACTAAATATGAAGTAATTACTTAATATGTAGATTATTTATTGAAACATATATAATATTTTATTTTCATTTAAAATTATTAGAACCAGAGTAACCTTATCAATTATCTATTAACAGTTAACAATTAATAATTAAAAATTAAATTCAGCAAAGATTAATTTCTAAGAAGAATACAGACGTACCTATTATGTCCATAAGTGCTGATAAATCTCCAATAACAACCAAAAGTAAAAAACTCAGCCTAAGCTGAGTTTTATCCACCATTTTTTCATTCTTTAATTTTTAATTCCACTAAAGTACTTTAGACAAAAAGTCCTGTGTTCTTGGATTTTTAGGATTATCGAATATTTCTTCAGGAGTTCCTTGTTCTACTATATTTCCGCCATCCATAAATAATATTCTATCTCCAACTTCTCTTGCAAAGCCCATTTCATGAGTAACTACTACCATAGTCATTCCTTCTTTTGCAAGATCCTTCATAACATTTAAAACTTCTCCAACCATTTCTGGATCTAATGCTGAAGTAGGCTCGTCAAAAAGCATAACATCTGGTTCCATTGCTAAAGCCCTTGCAATTGCAATTCTTTGCTTTTGTCCACCTGATAAAGATGCTGGATATGCATCTGCTTTATCTAATAATCCTACTTTTTTTAATAAATCCCTTGCCTTTTCTTCTGCTTCTGCCTTAGATTTATTTTTTACATTTATAGGTGCAATAGTTAGGTTACTTAAAACTGTCTTATGTGGGAATAAGTTAAATTGTTGAAATACCATCCCCATCTTTTCTCTTATTTCATTAATATTAGTGTCTTTATCTGTTATATTTTTATCTTCAAAAATTATTTCTCCATCTGTAGGTACTTCTAATAAATTTAAACATCTTAAAAAAGTACTTTTTCCTGAGCCTGAAGGTCCAATAACAACTACAACTTCACCTTTTTTAATATTTTCATTTATTCCTTTTAATACTTCATTACTGCCAAAATATTTATGTAAATTCTTAACGTTTATCACCGGCCTTCATTCTCCTTTCGATGTAATTCATAAGTCTTCCAAGTGTAAATGTAATTACAAAATAGAATACTGCTGCAACTATTAAAGGTTCAAATCCTCTGAAAGTCTTTCCTCTAATAACTTTAGCTGCATACATAATTTCACCAACACCAATTACAGATGCCATTGAAGATTCCTTGATTATAGTAACAAATTCATTACCTATTGCAGGTAATATATTACTAATTGCTTGTGGCATTATTATAAGCTTCATAGCCATAAACTGACTCATACCTAAACTTCTAGCTGCTTCATATTGTCCCTTATCAACAGCATCTATACCAGCTCTTATTATTTCAGAAACATAAGCTGCTGAATTTAAAGAAACTGCTATAATACCGGCCGGAAGTGGTTGCATGTTTATTCCAAGTAATTCATCAAAAGCATAATAAACTATCATAATTTGAAGAAGCATTGGTGTTCCTCTTATTATTTCAATATAAATAGTTGCTATTACTTTTAATGGATTAATCTTAAATATTGTAAACTTAGATCTTTTCATAAAAGTTAAAATAGATCCAATAAGAACTCCACAGATTACACTGATTAATGAAATTAATAATGTCCATTTAACACCATCAAAAAAATATGGCATATATTCAGATAAAAAACTAAAATCTAAAGTCAAAGCCTACACCCCTTATCTATAATGTAAAAAATTAATAAATCAAACTTATTTAAAAATTAAGGACTAACTCAGAAGACCTGAGTTAGTTCAAAATATTATTTTTTAATTTTCAGTTTGCTTTTCTGCTAATGCATTAGCATCTACAATAAATTGATCTAATAATTTTTCATCTTTAATTTTCTTAATTGTTCCATTTACTGAATCTAATAATGCTTGTTGTTCTTTTTGCATTGCTATTGCTGAACCACCTTCAGTATCTTTTGCCTTTTCTCCTCCAACTACTAATTCTGGATTGTTCTTAACTATCATTTCAGCAACTGGTAATTCAACTACTAAAGCTTCAATCTTTCCAGTTTTTAAGCTTAATACTAAGTCATTAACATTTGATAATAATTGAAGATCAACTTCTGGTATGTTTTCTTCAGCTATATCAGCTTGAATAGCTCCCATTTGAGCTCCTACTTTTTGTCCTTTTAAATCTTCAAAAGTCTTATACTTGTCCTTATTTTCAGCTTTAACTAAAAAGCCATGTTCTGCAACATAATATATATCTGAGAAATCAACTGATTTCTTTCTTTCCTCATCAGGAGTCATACCTGAAATTGCTAAATCTATTTTACCTGCTGAAACTCCAGCAACTAAAGAGTCAAAATCCATATCTTGAATTTCTAATTCAACTCCCATATCTTTAGCTATTTCTTTAGCTATATCAACATCGAATCCAACTATTTCATCTTTTCCTTCTTCATTTATAATATGGAATTCATATGGTGCATAATCGGCACTTAATCCAACTACTAATTTCCCATTTTCTTTTATTTGTGATAGCTTGTCTACATATTTCTTACCACAACTGATTAACCCTAAACTCATTACTCCAATTGTAGCTATAGCAAATATCTTTTTTAACATTCCTTTTTTCATATTAAAAATCCCCCTTATTTCTACTGTCCTTTGCGATAGCATAATTATACACCACAAATTAATTTTTATGCAATACTTTTTTATAAAATATTTGAAAAAAGTTTATAATTATAATTTTTTTATTAAAATATTATATTTTTATGCACAAACTCCAATGTAAATTCATGTAAATTCATACTTCTTAAAGTCCTTACTTTCTTTATATACGTATCCTTCTCATTGATTTTTGTTATTAGATTGTCGAAATTTTATACATTCTTATTTTATTAATATTTTATCCAACTTTATGCATTATTATAAAAAAGAACTAATTAATACTTTTATCATTCCCTATAACTTTAAGTTCCAAATTTTTTCAAAATACATATATTGCTATTAGAAATTTATTTAAATCAATATTTAGGAGTGATATTTTTGACACAAAAAAAAGAAAGACATCTATTCCTAGGTGGAAATACTTATAGGGGCTTTCATTCATTTTACAGTTACATTATTAATAAAGAGACTGCTAATAGAGTTTTATGTTTAAAAGGAGGTCCTGGTACTGGCAAGTCTCATTTAATGAAAAAAGTTGGTGCTCACTTTTTAGATAAAGGTTACTCTGTAGAATATCATCATTGTTCTTCTGACAGTAATTCTTTAGATGGAGTAGTAGTTCCTGATCTTAAAATAGCACTATTAGATGGTACATCACCTCATATGATTGATCCTATTTATCCTGGTGCTGTAGATGAAATTATAAATTTAGGGATTGCCTTAAATAATGATGTTCTTTCTTTAAATAAAAAAGGTTTAATTAATATCTATAAAGAAATAAGTAATAACTTCCAGAGGGCTTATAAATTCCTTGCAGCAGCAAAGCCTATTCATGAAGATTGGAGTAAGCTAAATTCTAAAGCTTTAGATTACAGTAAATTTATTACTATATGTGAAAGTCTTAAAGAAGAAGTTTTTATTAAGCAAAAATCTGGGTTCGGTGATGAAAGACACTTATTTGCATCAGCATTTACACCTGATGGCATTATCACCTTTGCAGAAGACTTAGTTTCTGAATCTACTAATACCTTTATCTTAAAAGGAGGTCCTGGCTTTAGCAAAAGTAAAATCCTAAAAGAATTAGGAAGTCTTGCTCAAAAAAAGGGCTACTTCGTTGAATACCTACATGACCCTTTCAATCCAGATAGAATAGAGCATATTTTAATACCTGAAATATCTACTTCAATTGTTACAGAAAATGAAATTAGCAAGAGTTCATTTAAAGGAAAGACTTATAATATAGAAGACTTCTGCAATTCATCTATACTCTTAAGTAATAAATCTGAAGTTGAATATGATATGAATCATTTTGAGGAGTTAATTAATAAGGCACTCTTCTTAATATCAGAAGCCCATAGAATACACGATGACTTAGAAAGCCATTATATAAAAACATTAGATTTTACTATATTAGATAGTATTTATAATGAGGTAATTCAAAAACTAGAAAAATATATATAGAAAATAAACTCAGCAGCTGTAAGAATAAATCTAAATTCTTACAACTTCTGAGCTTTATTTATTTAATAAATTTATTTAATTTTAAAAACTCCTTAGAAATTTTATTCTTACTTATACATTATTAATTAATCTTACATTACCATATTTACAGCAAAGAACATTGATACTAATGCTATAACAAAGCAAATTGATGAATATATATATCTTTCTTTTCCTACTCTATATAAGGAAAATCTTATTGCCCATAAAGCCATAGTAATACTTACTCCTATTTGCAGTGGCTGATAGGAATTAAAACTTGGCATACTATTTATGAAATGATACGTTGTTAAAAAGGTTAAAACTACTACTGCACTAGTTGCTATTGCAGATAAAGTGCATATTAATGTTAGCCAATCCTTTAATCCAAATTTCTTCATTTCCATTACTCCTTTATTAGGCCTTCAAACTCCTCTTCATTTAATACCTTAACTCCAAGTTCAATAGCCTTAGTTAATTTTGATCCTGCTTCTGCTCCTGCAATAACATAATCTGTTTTCTTACTTACACTTCCAGATACTTTAGCTCCTAGTCCTTCTAGCTTTTCTTTTATTTCTCCTCTAGAATACTTTTCTAAAGCACCTGTAACTACTACTGTTTTTCCCTCAAAGACACTAGCTATTACCTCTTTTTCTTCATATATTGGATTTACACCAAGGCTTAGTAATTCTTCTATAGTAGTAGTTGATTTTTCCTCACTAAAGAATCCAAGCACACATTGTGCAACTATATCACCAACATCTTGAACAGAAACTAACTCTTCAAACTTAGCATTCTTTAATCCATCTAAAGACTTAAATTTATTAACTAAATCTTTTGCGGTTTTAACACCAACATTAGGTATTCCTAAAGCATATATAAACCTATATAATTCACATTCTTTACTTCTTTCGACTGCATCTAAAAGATTTTGTGCTTTCTTAGGTCCAAACTTATCTAAAGTTAATAACTCTTCCTTATTTAACTTATATAAGTCTGCAATAGACTTTATATCTAACTTTTCAAATAATTGCTCTGCTGTTTTTTCAGAGAATCCTTCAATATTCATAGCATCTCTTGAAGCAAAGTGAACTATAGTCTTAACCATTTGTGGTTTACATGATAAAGTATTTTCACAGAAATAATGAACACCATTTTGTATTAAATGAGCTCCACATGCTGGGCATAATTCTGGTACTAATATCGCTTCAGTACCTTCTAAAGACTCATTTACTACTCCCATAATTTCAGGGATAACATCATTAGATCTTCTAACAAATACTTCTGCTCCTAATCTAACACCTTTTCTTCTTATATCATCAATGTTATTTAAAGTAGCTCTTTTTACTGTTACTCCTGCAAGCTCTACAGGTTCTAAAATTGCAGTAGGTCCTACTCTACCACTTCTACCAACATTCCATTCAACATCTAGTAATTTAGTAGTAGCTTCTTGAGCTTCAAACTTATAAGCAATTGCCCATTTTGGGAATTTAACTGTATAGCCCATAAGTTCCCTAGTTCTTATATCATCTATTGCAATTACTACTCCATCAATATCATAGTTTAAATCAAATCTTATATCATTTATATAAGCAATTTCTTTTTCTATCTCCTCTAAAGTAGTACAGTATCTAACATAATCATCCATTGGCAAGCCCTTAGACTTTATAAAATCTAACATTTCTTCATAAGTCTTAAAAGGACTTCCTTCCTTATATCCTACATCATAGAAAAATGCTGATAGATTTCTTTTTGCCGTTTCTTTTAAGTTTAAATTTCTTAAAGCTCCAGCTGCACCATTTCTTAAATTTTTAAGAGGTACTTCTGAATTCTTATTATAATTTTCAAAGGCTTCTGTAGTCATTATGGCTTCACCATGGACTTCAAAAACATCTTCATTATTTATCTTAAGAGGAATTGACTTTATAGTTTTAACTTGAGCTGAAACTTCTTCACCAACTTCTCCATTTCCTCTAGTAGCTGCTGTAACTAATACTCCATTTGGATCATAAGTTAAATTAATAGTTAATCCATCAAATTTCTTAGTTAAAACATATCTTGGACTTGGAAGATTTTCTCCCCTTAAATTCATTTCATTAATAAACTTTAAATTTCTATTATGCCAATCTCTTAACTCTTGAAAGGTTTGAGCCTTATCTAAACTCCAAAGTCTAGCCTTATGAGTATATTTTGTAAAGCCTTCTAATACCCTATCTCCAACTCTTAATGTAGGTGAGTATGGAAGTACATAATTTATTTCCTCTTCAAGAGCCTTAAGCTCATAATATTTCTCATCATATTCTTTATCTGAAACTGAAGGGTTATCTAAAGAATAATATTCATAAGCATATCTATTAAGTTCTTCTACTAATTCTTGAATTCTTTTCTTTTTATCCACTTATAAACACCTCACTCTAATTAATAATGTCAATTGATAATTATTGAAATAATTCATCCAATATTAATTATAAAATTAAAAATTAAGAATGAAAAATGAAAAAATGAAGGAATGAAAGAATGAAGGAGGTTTTGTTTCACAAAACCATCTTAACTAATATATATCTTTATAAAATCCTTAAAAACTTTTATATAAATATTTTTCATTCTTCATTTCTTTAGTAATTCTAAAGGAATTACTTCCTCAATTATCACTTACTCATTATTCCTTATTACAACACTCTTAATTTCTTCATTTTTTAATTATTTCATTGTGCGCCAGCACTCTTCATCGTGCACCGCACTCCTATGCTAATTCTAAATTCGCTACTGATAATAACAGTATTTTTATTCCTTGATTATCAAAGGCTATAGTAACCTTTTTATCACTTCCTGCATCTGTAATAGACACTACTGTACCTATTCCAAACTTACTATGTTTTACTTTTCTTCCTATAGTAACTTCATCACTAGATACTGAACTTTGAGTGCTTTGAATCTTAGGTTTTTGCATAACATTAGAGCTATTTCTTAAACTATGAGGATTATTATAATTATTTCTTGCTTGGAACATGCTGCTTCTATTTTCAGTTCTTGAAGCTAAAGATTCTCCCGACACATACTCCTTAAGATCAGACTTAATTTCATTTATAAAATCTGATTGTGCATATGCAACAGTTCTTCCAAATTGTCTTCTAACTTCAGCTGAAGTCATAAATAATTGTTCCTTAGCTCTAGTTATTCCAACATAGCATAGTCTTCTTGATTCTTCCATTTCAGACTCACTATCAAAGGATGCCATTCCTGGGAATATACCATTTTCCATTCCTACCATAAATACTACTGGGAACTCTAATCCTTTAGCACTATGAACAGTCATTAGTACTATAGTATCAGCATCATCTTCAAGCTTATCTGTATCTTGAACTAAGGATACTTTTTCTAAGTAAGCTGATAAAGTAGTATCTTCACTACTTCTTTCAAAATCAACAGCATCTGAAACTAATTCTTTTAAGTTCTCGATTCTACTCTTATCTTCTATTTCCTTTGACTTTTCAAG
Organism: Clostridium sp.; assembly: GCA_018372555.1. Classification (GTDB taxonomy): domain Bacteria; phylum Bacillota; class Clostridia; order Clostridiales; family Clostridiaceae; genus Clostridium. The sequence goes on along the minus strand of JAHAIU010000069.1, from coordinate 3,544 downwards.
CTCTGAAATATATCCAGTTTCCTTTAATATCATTTCTATTAAATTAGAAACAGGCAACACTTCACTCATTTCAATGAACTTTTCCATCATTTCCATAAAGTTTTCTATTCCACCACAGTTTCTAGGTGTTAAAGTTGGAATATTTCTAACTGTACTTAATGCATCCCATAAAGGTAATTCATAGCTTTCTGCAAAATCAGATACCTTACCTACAGTAGCATCTCCTATTCCTCTCTTAGGAACATTTATTATTCTCTTTAAGCTTATACTATCATTAGGATTGACTAATACCTTTAAATATGAAAGCATATCTTTTATTTCTTTTCTATCATAGAATCTTGTTCCACCTAAAATCTTATATGGAATATCATTTCTTCTTAAACTTTCTTCAAATATACGTGATTGAGCATTAGTTCTATAAAGAATTGCAAAGTCTTTATACTCTTTCTTTTCTGCATCCTTTATCTTTCTTATTTGTTTTGCAACAAAGTTTCCTTCATCTGCATCTGAATATGCTCTATAAACCTTAATCTTACTTCCAGCTTCTTGTTCTGTTCTTAAAGCCTTACTTTTTCTATTAGCATTATTAACTATTACAACGTTAGCTGCATCTAAGATATTTCCTTTAGAACGATAGTTTTGCTCAAGCTTTATAACCTTAGCATTAGGATAGTCCTTTTCAAAATCTAAGATATTTCTAATATCTGCACCTCTCCATTGATATATACATTGATCATCATCACCAACAACACAAATATTCTTATGTTTATCAGCAAGTAATCTTATAAACTCATATTGAACCTTATTAGTATCTTGGTACTCGTCCACCATGATATATTGAAACTTTCTTTGATAAAACTCTAAGGTTTCCTTATCTTTCTTAAATAATTCTACTGTTTTAGAAATTAAATCATCGAAGTCTAATGCATTGTTTTCCTTAAGTCTCTTTTGATATAGCTCATAAGCCTCAGCAATTTTCTTTTCTCTAAAATTACTTTCATTTTCTCTCATAAAAGCTGCAGGGCTTTGCATATTATCCTTAGCCTTACCTATTTTACTTATTATTTCTTGCTCGCTAATATCTTTATCATTTATATTTAATGCCTTTATACATTCTTTTACTAATGTCTTTTGATCTGAAGAATCATAAATAGTAAAACTCTTCTTATATCCAAGCTTCTCTATTTCTCTTCTAAGGATTCTAACACAAGTAGAGTGGAAGGTTGAAATCCACATATCTTCTGCTCTATCACCAATTAAGGCTTTAACTCTATCCTTCATTTCCTTAGCAGCCTTATTAGTAAATGTTATTGCTAATATCTTATAAGGAAGTATTCCTAAATCCTCTATCATATGAGCCATTCTATATGTTAGTACTCTTGTCTTACCTGAACCAGCCCCTGCTAATATTAAAACTTGCCCATCAACAGTAGTAGCTCCATCATATTGTTCTTTATTAAGTAACTTTTTCAAATCCATTTGACTTGCGGACTCCTTTCATACTATAAAAGTTGTAATAAATATCCTCTATCTATTTAAATTATAATTTAATTTACTTTCAAAATTATTTTTTCACTAAAAAAACATAAGGCCTCAGGATTCAAATTATTTATTGAATCATAGATTAATTATTCTAAAATTATTTTACTCTATTAGCATTATGTATAATAACATATTATATCACATATGTCCTTTATATTCTTGCCTAAAAGCCCCTATTACATAATAACAATAAACAAATTTTTAATGAATTAATTTATTCATTAATTATTATTAAAGATTTTTTTCTGTCACTTATCCACTATTTATTCATTCATACAATATTTAACATTACTTGAATTAATTTTAATAAAGCTATATAAGTTTTTCCTAAAATATTACAATATCTGTAATTTATATTATAGTAATTTTTTAATAAAATATATATTTTAGATATTAAAACTATAAAAGTTCATAAAAAAAGTTTTCTTCTTACATACTATAAAAATTTTTCCAGCAAGTAAACTTTTACATTTGGACAACAAAAAAACGCAACCCTTGGGGCTAGGTTGCGCTTTAGCAATAAGCAATAAATAAAAAGGGGGCTATTTATTCCTTTTATTTATCCTTGCATAGATATTATAGTGCATATAGAGGTAAAATGCAAGGAATTTTGAAAATATAATTGTAAAATCTTATTGTTATGAATGATTTTATTTCATTTTTACATATTATTCGCTAAAAGCCTTTTAAAACTGCAAGTTCCTCATCAGTAAGCTCCCTATATTCGCCTTCCTCTAAGTCTTCATCTAATTTTAATGTACCAAATTCTATCCTTTTTAAATAAACTACTTCCTTACCAACAGCTTCAAACATTCTTTTTACTTGATGGAATTTACCTTCTTGAATTGTAACCTCTACTTCTGACCCCTCATCTGTAGCATTTAATATTTCAAGCTTGGCTTCCTTACAAAGATATCCATCATCTAAGGTAATTCCCTTTTTAAATTTATTCACATCATCCTCAGTAACCTTCTTATCTATCTTAGCATAATAAACCTTATCAACCTTCCACTTAGGTGAAATTAATCTATGATTTAACTCACCATCATTAGTAAGGAAAAGTAATCCTACTGTATCCTTATCAAGCCTTCCAACTGGGAAAGGGTTAAAAACTTGATGCTCCACTTCTAATAAATCAACTACTGTTTCATCTCTATTATCAACTGTTGCTGAAACCACACCATCAGGTTTATTCATCATTAAATAAATAAATTTTCTATAAAAAATTTCCTCACCATTTACGATGATTCTGTCACTTTCAGGATCTACTTGCATTCCATTATCTTTAACTAATTCACCATTAACTTCTATAAGACCTTTTCTTATAGCTTGCTTAATCTCTTTTCTACTTCCATACCCTAAATTAGATAAAACCTTGTCTAGTCTTTCCATAAAGGCACCTTCTTTCTTCGTTTATTTTGAACTACTATGACTTATTTTATTACTTTATCTTCATTTTAGCAAATTAGGAATGAAAAAAACTCAGAACGCAGTCTGAGTTTTTTATTATAGTCCCTAATTCTATATCATACTGACTTTAAAATATTAAATTACTCAAGGAGTCTTTAACATATTGTGCGTAAACCGACTTGGAGCGTGCGACGGAGGCCGAGCATAATATGTTAAAGACTCCTGTACAATTTAATTTCCATTAAGTTGTTTCATAATCTTAGTTACATAGTTTTGTGTTTCTTGTGGCATCTTGTATAAATCATCAATTGAATTTACACCTCTTCTACTTACAGTTCCTGGTCCTGCATTATATGCCATTAATGCAAGTTCTACATTTCCATCATATAAATCTAAATAAGATTTAATATGTTGAACTCCAGCATTTATATTTTGATCTATATCAAAAGGATTTGTAAGTCCATAGGCTTCTGAGTTAAAGTCCATTAACTGCATAAGTCCCTTTGCTCCGGCTGATGATACTACATTAGGATCAAAATTTGATTCGTGTTTTATTATTGCAAGTACTAGATTCTTATCTACTCCATATTTA
>JAHAIU010000499.1 GCA_018372555.1 Clostridium sp. | reverse complement strand
GCTAAAGGTAATCCAACGTAACCTAAACCTACTACACCAACTTTTGCAGTTTTATTATTAATTTTTTCTAATAATTGATCCTTTAAAACTGACATTGTTCTTCCTCCTAAATTAAATGGAATCTTCTTCGTTCTTATAATTTATATATATTAATTGTTTAATTAATTTTACATATAAGTTTACATTTCTTTTAAATTAATTTCTACCTATTAAGTTCAATTATCCCTAGAATAAATCTATAAAGTATAGCTTAATTTACTCATAGACTAATTCCTATCTATACTTTACTTGTTTTAGTTTGATTTATTTAGCTATTTGTTATATGTTATTTAATTAATTTTACTTCTAGACTAACTCTATTAATACTTAATCTTATTTGGATCTGATTAATTAATCTACTTCTATTTAATTAATTTTATATAATAGTCTACTCGCTCTATAATTATTTAATTTATTTTACTTTTAGAGTTCTTACTATTTTATCTTACTTATTATATAATCTACTTGTTCTTTAGTTAACTCTGGATATACTGGAATAGCAAAAGTTCTGTGAGATAAATACTCTGAAACTGGCATATCTCCTTCTTTATATCCTAAGTTCTTATAGCATTTTTGAAGATGTAATGGTACAGGATAATATACTCCTGTTGCTACTCCAGCTTCCTTTAACTTTTCTAGTATTTCTTCTCTGTTTTCAGATTGCAGAACATACATATGGTAAACTGGTTCTACATAATCTCTAGTTGCTGGAGTTACTAAATCAGTACTTTTTAGTGCTTCATTATAAATTTCAGCTACTTCTCTTCTCTTAGCATTCCAATTATCTATTTCTTTTATTTTAACATTTAAAATAGCTGCTTGAATAGCATCTAATCTTGAGTTATATCCTATTAAATAATTGTAATATTTTAATGGATTATAAACTGTATCGTTAGCTCCTTCAGCTTTTTGAACTTCTTCTTCTATATTGTTTAGCAAGTTGTATGCCTTTTGACCATTTTCTCCACTTCCATGAGCTTTAAGTGCCTTTGCTATTATTGCAATATCATCGTTATTTGTAACAATCATACCACCATCTCCAGCACAGCCTAAGTTCTTAGTTGGGAAGAATGAAAATACTGCAACATCTCCTAGTGAGCCAACATTTCTTCCTTTATACTTTCCTCCAATTGCTTGGCAAGCATCTTCTATAACTAAAAGGTTATGTTTCTTTGCAATTTCATTTATTTCGTCCATATCTGCACATTGACCAAAGATATGAACTGGCATTATAGCCTTAGTTTTAGAAGTTATTTTTTCTTCTATCTTAGTTACATCTATATTAAAAGTATCCTTATATACGTCTACAAATACTGGAGTTCCTCCTACTGCTGATATAGCTTCAGCTGTAGCAAAGAATGTAAATGGAGTTGTTATTACTTCATCTCCTTCTCCTATTCCC
>JAHAIU010000498.1 GCA_018372555.1 Clostridium sp. | reverse complement strand
GAAAAGAAATTGGAAAAGTTGAACTGAGATACTTTGCAGAAAAGGTTCAGCATAACTTCGATATAATAAAAAGAGAAATAGATAAGTTAATATCTTATGCGGATGGTAGACAAATTACTAGAGCCGATATAGATAAGCTTATTTTAAATTCTAGTGAAGATGATATATTTGATTTAATAGATTTTATTTCTCAAAGGAAAGTAGAAAAAACTTTGGAATTACTTAATGAATTACTTTCTACAAGTGACCAACATATGCTTATAATATCCAATATTGCAAATAATTTTAAAAGATTATATGAAATTAAGATACTTGTTCAAAATGGAGAAAATATTAATAGTATATCAGGAAAATTTAAGTTACCTACCTTTGTTTGTGAGAAATTAATAAATCAATGTAATAAATTTACTGTAAAGCAATTACAGGAATTAATGAAGATTTGTTTAGATACAGAAAATAAATTAAAGACATCTGGTGTTGATAAAAATATGGAAATGGAATTAATGGTTTTTAAAATTTTCATGTTAAAATAGATAAAATAATAGCCGACCTTAGGGTCGGCTTCTTATTTGATTACGCCATAGCGTTTAACTTTGCAGCTAATCTTGATTTCTTTCTAGCTACCATGTTCTTGTGACATACTCCTTTTTGAGCAGCCATGTCTAAAGCTTTAACTGCTTTAGGGAAAAGAACGTTAGCTTCTTCTACGTTTTTTGCAGCAACAGCTACTTCAAACTTCTTTACAGCAGTCTTTAAAGCTGATTTAACCATTCTGTTTTGAGCAGTTTTAGCTTCAGTAACCTTTATTCTCTTTTTCGCTGATTTAATGTTTGCCATTTCAAATTCACCCCCTTAATAATTTTATAGGGCCTCTTTTGCAGCTTTGGGGAAATCTGCGTTCGAGTTCGTTTTTAACATACTAGATTATATCATTGAAACTTTATAAGTTCAAGTATTAAATTGAAACATTAAGGAAAAATAAAAGGGATAATAGTTTTTCATGGAGGTAAATATGAATAATGTATGGACTGATTTAGCAATTGAAGCACGCGATATGTATACTAAGGAAAATAAAAGAGAACTTGATGGGGTTATAGTAGATGAGGAATTTGAAGATGATATTAAAATTACTACTGTAACTATTGAAAGTGATGAAGCAGGGGAAGAACTTGGTAAACCTAAAGGAAATTATATTACAATAGATTTTCCAGAAATTACACATTATGATGGTGAGACTATGGATAAGGTTTCAAAGGTTGTGGATAATGTTTTAGTAAGACTTATAGATGCACCAGAAGAAAAGACTGCATTAGTAGTAGGACTTGGTAATTGGAATGTTACTCCAGATGCTTTAGGCCCAAGAGTTACTGAAAAAATTATGGTTACAAGACATTTAAAACAAGTTATGCCTGATGCTATAGATGATTCTGTTAGACCAGTATG
>JAHAIU010000497.1 GCA_018372555.1 Clostridium sp. | reverse complement strand
TTTCGAAATCCAAAATTCATTCCCCATCTCACCTAAAAGAGAGTATTTCTTATCTCTATCGATGCCATATATACCTGTTACGTATACACAATCGTCATCATCATTAATGAAACAATTTTTCTTTACTACACCACCATTATGGTTTTTAAGTAGCTCAATATATGCTGCAGGCAATGTATACCCTAGATTTGCTTCAGCTACTTTAATATCCTCATCAGTAACAGGTTTCCCTATATAGGATTCAAATGCATAGTCAACATCGTTCCAAAATCCGGTCCAATTAAAATCTTTCAGATTACTCATAATACCCTCTCCTAGTTTAAACCGATATAATCTAAATTTTTAATTACTCATTCATAGAATAAGTTTTGATTAAAGCTTTTACCTCACGTCGTATCAATATGGTATCTACAATATAGGAAAAAATGATATAAGGAGATGCATTTATAATCGCTATAGGCGCTAATATAATTGCTACCCATAATAGATCTAGAGAATATGCATACCACTTAAAATCAATAGTATTTAAAATGGGTATCACATAGTCTATCACTCTTAATTCCCATTGCATTAATGGATTTAACTCCTCACTTGTTCCTACTAGCCAAGCGAAAATAACCCCAAAAAGCAAAAAATATAATATACCAACTGGAATTAATATCTTCGCTCTCTTTTTTAATAGATTACGACAAATCTCATCTTCTTCCTCTGGTTCTATTTCATATAACATATTGCACTGAATCTGAATCCGTCTAAATCGATAGCGAATATACTTATACAAAATGTTATTGGTTGTATATAACATAATAGACTCCACATATAAGTCATACTAGCAAAATCATGGAAAATATATCATCCATCTATGGCAAAATAATGTAAATCTTTGAATTCATCATCCCAGCAAAACTGTATTCCTTCGTAGGATATGGTATATTGCCCTAATTGTTCATCATATATTACCGGATTAGTCATCGTTTGTACCCTTTACATAGCTTTCCATCTTCGGTCTTAAATCTAGTACGACTTCCCAATCATCTAATGATGGTACCTTATGATGTGCAATAAATTCTTCTATGATATGGAATGTCTCTTGAGGGCCTAGCTCATTTTTACCGTATATTATCGCACCCTGCTCACCATCATTAGTTACACTAAGCTCTATATGTAATAAATCAGTATCTTGATCACTACAAACTTGTACAAAGTTATACATTTTATTATCTATCGGAATTGCATTTGATGGTGAGATAACTACAAAATCCTGCTCTTGATCCTCAATAGCGTAGAGATTTTGCTCAACTTCATTCAATGTAATTCCTTCATACTTATAGTCACCTACATCAATTGACCAGTCTGTATAGGCTTTCTCAACTGCATCTACCATATGTATCTCCTCAACTTTACAATATACATTAGAATAAGGTTTCTAATTGACCTGACATAT
>JAHAIU010000068.1 GCA_018372555.1 Clostridium sp. | reverse complement strand
TTACTGTAACTTTTGTTGGTTGCATTAAGGTTAAAATGAGCTTTACTAGTTTTTCTCCTATAAGACCTCCAAAGATTGAACCTATACCAATAAGCACAGTTTTTCTTACTTCGATTTTAAATTTATAACGTATTTGCTTAATTATAGAAACTATAGCCATAGAAAAAACAGTGAATGACGATAATACACTTATTGTTGATAAGTTATAGTCGCCTAAGAAATCTAGAATGGGCTTGATTATTACCCCGCCACCAAGACCTGCCATTGAACCTAGGATCGTAGCCCCTAAAGCAATAAATAAGTAAATTAAATTCATTTGTTCTTCCTCCAATTCAAACTTTTGTGCAAAAATCTATATTTCTATAATTACACAGATTATTTTATATTTTTGAAAACAGCACTAAAATACAGTTCTAGTGCTGTAAAAATTATTAATAATCAACTGTTATAACTTTAATTCCTTTTTCTTTTAGTAAATTAACTTCATCATTATTGGCATTATTATCAGTTATTACATAGTCTACATAGTCTATACTTCCACTAAGAAAGTTATGCTCTTTTCCTAATTTTGAACTATCTGTCAAAATAAATGTAGAATTGTTACAACGTTTTAGCATTATTTCATTAATAGCAGTTTCTTGAAATACTGAGGTGCTTATTCCTGACTCTGCATTTATCCCACTAACAGAAAGAAAGCATTTGTCTGCAGTTATTTTGCTTAAAAACTGTATAGCAAAGTCACCAACAATAGAGTGTTTTCTTGATATAACCTCTCCTCCAGTCAAAATCAACTGTATCTTAGGATCTTTATCAATAGTTAAAGCTTTACCATTATTTGTAATAATGGTAACGTGAATATCCTTTATATATTTCAATAAGAGTAAAGATGTAGAACCAGAGTTTATAAAAATAATATCACCATCTTCTATAAAGCTAGCAGCATATTTAGCAATAGCATGCTTTCGAGGAGCATATTTTTGTGAATCATCACTTAATGATGGGTCATCACCTAATTTTCCATCAATAAGTTTAGCACCTCCATAGAATTTTTGTATTAATCCATTTTTTTCAAACAGATCTAAATCTCTTCTTATAGTTACAGGTGAAACAGATAGAGTTTTTGCTAATTCATTTATATATATTTTTTTATTTTCATGTAACAATTTTAAGATTGTTTCATGTCTTTTTGAAACAATACCTTTACTTTTTCTCATATAAACCTCCACAATAATAATTAATTATTTATTTTTATTATAATATAGTCAGGTTAAATAGGCAAAAGAACATATAAATAGCACAAATGTGCAAAAAAAGATAAAATATTGTATTTTATGATTAGATATTATAGAATTTAATCAAGTTAAATGATTACATTGAATATTGTTTGAATATTACAACGATATTTAAACAATATTCAAAATATAATAGATAAAAGGGAGGAGAATAGAAATGGAACATATTTCTAAAGTTACAAGAGAATCTTGGATTCTAAATACATTTCCTGAATGGGGAACATGGCTTAATGAGGAAATAGAAAATGAGGAGGTAAAACCAGGTACACTAGCAATGTGGTGGCTAGGATGTACAGGAATTTGGGTTAAAACAGAAAATAGTACAAACATCTGTATTGATTTTTGGTGTGGTAGTGGTAAAAAAACTAAGAAAAATCCTTTCATTAATCCAGAACATCAAATGGCAAGAATGTCTGGTGGAAAGAAATTACAGCCTAATTTAAGAGTTGCACCTTTTGTATTAGATCCATTTGGAATCAGAAAGATAGATGCGGTACTTTCAACACATGATCACAATGATCATATAGATATTAATGTAGCAGCAGCTGTATTAAAGAATTGTGATGAATCAGTGCCTTTTATAGGACCACAAGCCTGTGTAGATAAATGGATAGGTTGGGGAGTTCCTAAAGAAAGGTGCATAGTTGTTAAACCTGGAGATACAGTTAAGATTAAAGATATTGAAATTGTTGCCTTAGAGTCTTTTGATAGAACTGCATTAATTACTGCACCACCATCAGGGGATTTAAGAGGGAAAATGCCTGTTAATATGGATATAAAAGCTGTTAACTATTTAATTAAAACAAGTGGTGGAAATATATATCACAGTGGGGATTCCCATTATTCAAATTACTATGCGAAACATGGTAACGATTATAAAATAGATATAGCTTTAGGTTCCTATGGAGAAAATCCAAGAGGTATTACAGATAAGATGACATCAGTAGATATATTAAGAATGGCTGAAGCCTTAAGGACTGAAGTGGTTATACCGTTTCATCACGATATTTGGTCAAACTTCCAAGCTGATACAAATGAAATATTAACTTTATTTGATATGAAAAAACATAGATTACAATATAAGTTTAAACCATTTATATGGCAAGTTGGAGGGAAATTTGTTTATCCATTAGATAATGATAATAGAGAATACCATTATCCAAGAGGATTTGATGATTGTTTTGAAAACGAAATCAATTTACCATATAATTCATTCCTATAAAGGAGATGCTTACAATGATTTCAGATTATATCTTAAAAGATTCAATACAGCTTATAGATTCAGTTTCTAGTTGGGAAGAGGCAATAAGAATATCTACAGAGCCTTTATTAAAAGGGGGATATATAAAAGAAAGTTACGTAGATGCAATGATAAATGGGGTTAAAGAGTTTGGACCTTATATAATAATCGCACCGATGATAGCTATGCCACATGCAAGACCTGAATGTGGAGCACTAAAAATGGGGATTTCAATTTTAAAGCTAAAGGAGCCAGTTTCTTTTACAGATGATGGAGAAAACCAAGCAAAGATCCTATTTGCATTATCTGCTGTAGAAAGTGAATCTCATATACATATACTTTCAGACATATGTACTTTGTTAAGTGATGAAGAAGTATATCAAAAGATAATAAATTGTGAGGACTACGAAGAACTACTATCTTTATTAAAAGTAAAATAATTTTTAATAACTAAAGGGGGATATAAATATGAATAAAGTACTTGATTTTATTCAAGCTTTTTTAATGGAGCCTGCTTTGCTAATAGGATTAATGGTTTTTGTTGGATATATATTAGCTAAAAAACCAATAGTAAAGGTAATAACTGGAACATTTAGTGCTGTTATAGGATTAATGATGATTCTTTTTGGGGGAAGTCAATTTAGTTCTACATTTAAACCAGTAGCAGAAGCCGTTAGTCAAGCCTTTGGAATACGTGGATATCTAATGGATCCATATGCAATGAGGGCAACAACACAAGAAGCTCTTGGTTCATCTTTTGCATTAGTTGGATATGTATTTTTAATAGCTTTTGCAGTAAATATAGTACTTGTTATGTTTGGTAAATATACTAAAGCAAGAGGTATATTTTTAACTGGAAATACAGGACTTGCTCATTCTCAAGCGGTGTTATGGTTAGTTATATTTTGGTTTGGATTAAATGGAATAGTATCAGCGGTTATAGCTGGAGTACTTGTAGGAATATATTGGGCATACTCAACCACTTTAGCATATGCAGCAACAGAAAAAGTCACTGGTGGTGCTGGATTTACAATTGGTCATAACCAAACTATTGGTATATGGTTCTTTTCAAAGATTTCTAAATTCTTTGGAAATCCAGAAAAACATGATGCGGAAAATATTAAATTACCAGGATGGTTATCAATTTTTAATCATAATGTTACATCAGTAGCTATAATAATGACTGTATTTGTTGGAGGATTCTTATTGACAACTGGAATTGATACAGTTCAAGAGTTAGCAGGGAAAACTCATTGGTTGATTTACATAATTAACTTAGGATTAAATTTCTCTATGTACATGGTTATCCTTTTAACTGGAGTAAGAATGTTGGTTGGTGAAATAAATAGTGCCTTTAAGGGAATTCAAGATAAGTTAATTCCAAATGCAGTTCCAGCTGTTGATGTTGCAGCAATATTACCTTTCTCTCCAAATGCAGCAACACTTGGATTTATATTCTGTACTTTAGGAACAGTATTATCTATAGCAATTTTAGTTTTCACTGGAAGTAATATTATTGTGTTACCTGGATTTGTTCCATTGTTCTTCTCTGGAGGTCCAATCGGAGTTGTTGCAAATAAATATGGTGGAATTAAAGCTGTAATAATATCATGTACCTTATTGGGTATTATTCAAACCTTTGGAACAGTATGGATGATTCCTTTAATGGGAGTGCCAGATGGAGTAGGTTGGGTAGGAATGTTTGACTGGGCAACAGTATGGCCAGCTATTACAGAAGTATTCAAATTTATATCAGGTATTTTTGGTATGTAACTTAAAAAAGTTCAATTAAGTTTTTAATGATATTAAGTTAATTTAAAGTTAAGGATTAAAAATTATTTTTATGATTTTTAATCCTTAAACATTAAAAAGATGGAGGATGATTTATATGAAAGATAAAGTAAATATATTATTAGTATGTGGTTATGGTGTAGGAAGTAGCTTACTTCTTAAAATGACTGCTGAAAAGCAAATGGTTAAGTATGGAATAAATGCAGAAATGAAACATACATCTGCTGGAGAAGCTTCAGGATTTTCTGATTGGGCGGATATTATTGCAGTTAATAGCAAGCTTGCAGATATAGTTAATGAAAGAGAGTTCCCAGGAAAACATATAATAAAAATAATGAATATTATGAATGGTGATGAAGTAGGTTCTGCAATTAACAATGTTGTACAAGAATATTACAAAGATGCAATTAAGAGGTAATAGAAATGAAAGCAATAATTGTTTTTTATGATAGTTTAAATAGGAGATATTTACCTCCTTATGGAGGGTATGATACTTATGCTCCTAACTTTGAAAGGCTTTATGAAAATTCAGTTAAGTTTAACAATAGCTTTGTGGGAAGTATGCCTTGTATGCCAGCAAGAAGAGAGTTACATACAGGAAGGTATAATTTTCTTCACAGAGAATGGGGACCACTAGAGCCATATGATAATTCAATGCCTGAAATACTAAAGAAAAATGGGATTTATTCTCATCTAATAAGTGATCATTTTCATTATTGGGAAGATGGAGGAAGTACTTATCATAATAGATATTCTTCATGGGAGATTGTTAGAGGGCAAGCAGGAGACCATTGGAAGGGGTATGTAAATGATCCTAAAATTCCAGAAGTTTTAAAAGTTCCCAAAAAGCAAATTGGTGAGGGAGTTTCTGAATTGTGGAAATATGATTGGGTAAATAGAGATCATATGAAAACAGAGGACAAGCAAAGCCAGACTGAGGTATTTAAAAATGGTTGTGAATTTATTGAAAAGAATCATGATGCAGATAATTGGTTATTGCAAATTGAAACTTTTGACCCTCATGAACCATTTTACGTTACCAATGATGAATATAAAGAAAAATATAATGATACCTATACAGGAAAACATTTTGATTGGCCAAGGGGTAAGACAGAAGAGAATGAAGAAGTTATTGATCATGTTAGAAAAGAATACTCTGCCTTAGTATCAATGTGCGATAAGAACTTAGGAAAAGTATTAGACTTAATGGATAAGTATAATATGTGGGAAGATACTTTATTAATAGTAGGGACTGATCATGGTTTCTGTTTAGGTGAACATGGATATTGGGCTAAAAATTTAATGCCTTATTATAATGAAGTAGCACATACTCCGTTATTTATTTATGATCCAAGATGTAAAAAGAAAAAAGAGGAAAGAAATTCAATAGTTCAAATGATAGATTGGGCACCGACAATCTTAGAATACTTTAATATTGATATTCCAAAAGAAATGCTTGGAAAGTCACTAAAAGAAACTATAGAAAGTGACAAGAAAGTAAGAGATGCATGTATATTTGGAGTATTTAGTGGTCATGTAAATGTAACTGATGGTAAGCACACTTATATGAGAGCAGCAGAATATGGTAGATATAATGATATTTATAATTATACCTTAATGCCAATGCATATGAAGTCTTTATTCAGTGCAGATGAAATAGCAAAAGCAGAGTTAGTTGATGAATTTTCATTTACAAAAGGCTATAAACTTTTAAAAACTCCTGCAAAGGATAAGTATAAGGTGAATTCTTTTGGTAATTTATTATACAACATAGAAACTGATCCGAAGCAACTTAAACCTATCCAATGTGAAAAGTTAGAAAAAGAAATGATAGTTAAGATGGTAGAGATTATGAAGGAAAATGAGTGTCCAAAGGAACAATATATAAGATTAGGATTAGAGGAATATATATGACGAAATTTATTTCAAGATATATTTTTAACTTAAAAGAGGTGGAGAATGAAATATGAAATTTAATAAGCATAAGTTAACTGATTTATTTAGATGTTATGCAACTAGTAGCACAGTGGTAGATGGTGAAAGAAAAATACTGTTAGCAACAGAAGGAGAGGGAGCTTGTTATAGTTACAGTGGAGAAGATTTTAAACAAAATACTGTTTGGGATGGACCTGGTGGAACTATGTCTATGATTTCTATACCAGGAAAGAATGGTGATTTTCTAGCTGTTCAAAATTTTTTCCCAACTTTTCAATCTGAAAAAGCAACAATTGTTTGGGCTAAGCCAGAAGAGAATAATAAATGGACAGTAAAAACTATATTAGATTTACCCTATGTGCATAGATTTGATATTTTAACTGCTAATGGAGTTAATTACTTTATTGGTGCAACACTTTGTACAACTAAGCAATTTAAAGATGATTGGTCAGATCCTGGAAAGATATATGTAGGGGTTCTTCCAGATGACTTAAATGAACCAATTGAACTGAAAGTTATTAAAGAGGGTTTGACTAAAAATCATGGTTATTGTAAAACCACTTGGAATGGAAAAATAGCTGGTATTGTTACTTCTGATGAAGGTGCATTTGTAATTACACCACCACAAGAAGATAACCAAGATTGGTCTATAGAGCAAATAATGGATAGACCAATTAGTGATATTGCAGTAGTTGATATAGATAATGATGGAGAAGATGAATTAGTAACTATTGAAGATTTTCATGGAGGAAATTTTTTAATAAATAAGAAGAAAAATAATAAATATGAAGTTGTCTATAAATATCCAAAAGAAATGGATTTTGGACATGTTGTTTGTGGAACAAAACTAAGAGGGGTTCCAACTATTATAGGTGGATACAGAAGAAATGAAAAAGAATTATTCTATATACAATGTGAAAGCACTAATCCATTAAAGTTTAAAACTGAAGTTATTGAAGCGGGGGTTGGTCCAAGTAATGTTGCTGTAATTAATGAAGAAAATAGAGATATTATTATTTCAGCTAATAGAGAAATTGGTGAAGCAGCTTTATACATTGTTACTGACTAATTTAAACTTAAGGGAGGAATGGATATGCTAGATGATCTAAAAAAACAAGTATATGAGGCTAATATGTTACTGCCTAAATATAATTTAATAACATTTACATGGGGGAATGTATCAGCTATTGATAGGGAATCTGGATATGTAGTAATTAAGCCATCTGGTGTTGAATATGATGAAATGTCAGCCTTAGATATGGTTGTTGTAGATTTAGAAGGGAATGTTATTGAAGGGAATTACAAGCCTTCATCTGATACTCCAACTCATCTAAAGTTATATAAGGAGTTTCCTGGTATAGGAGGGGTAGTACATACTCATTCACAATGGGCAACTGTATTTTGTCAAGCGGGAAGAGATATACAGGCCTATGGAACAACTCAAGCTGATTACTTCTTTGGAAAAATTCCGTGTACAAGGGATATGACAAAGGAGGAGATTCAAAACAATTATGAATATAATACTGGTGTTGTTATAGCTGAAACATTTAAGGGAATAGATCCAAATAAAATGCCAGCAGTATTAGTTAAAAATCATGGTCCATTTACTTGGGGTAAGGATGCTTTTGATGCAGTTCATAATGCTGTAGTTCTTGAGCAAGTTGCAATGATGGCTTTTAATACAGAGGTATTAAATAACCAATCGGCTAAAAGTATGCCAACTACTTTGTTAAATAAGCATTTTATGAGAAAACATGGACCTAATGCTTACTATGGACAAGGTTAAGAAAGTGAGTTGATTGTAATGAATAAGTATATGCTTGGTCTTTATGAAAAGTCTATGCCTAGTAATTTAAGTTGGGAAGAAAAATTGAGTTGTGCCAAGAATGCAGGATTTGATTTTGTTGAAATTAGTATAGATGAATCAGAGGAAAAGCTAAAAAGATTAGAGAGCTCTAAAGAAGAAAGAATAGAAATAGTAAGAGCTATGGAAAAGGTAGGTTTACCTATAAGAACACTATGTTTAAGTGGACATAGAAAGTACCCATTAGGTAGCTTAAATGAAGAAACTCGAAATAAAGGACTATGGATAATGGAGAAAGCCTTAGAATTAGCTTGTGACTTAGGTGTTAGAATAATTCAACTAGCTGGATATGATGTGTATTATGAAGAATCTACAGCAGAAAGTAGAGAACTTTTTAAAACTAACTTGAAAAAATGTGTAGACATGGCAGCTAGTTATGGTGTTATATTAGCTTTTGAAACAATGGAAACTGAATTTATGAATACAGTAGAGAAGGCAATGACATATGTTAATGAGATAAATTCTCCATATTTACAGGTTTATCCTGATAGTGGAAATATAACAAATGCAGCAAAGAAACATAATAAAAATGTAATTGATGATTTGGAATTTGGTGCAGGTCATATAGCAGCTGTTCACTTAAAAGAAACAGTTCCTGATGTTTTTAGAGAAGTTCCTTTTGGAACAGGACATGTTGCCTTTGAATCAATAATCAAAAAAAGCTTTGATTTAGGTGTACGTAGATATGTTACTGAATTTTGGTATGTAGGGAATGAAGATTGGATGAATGATATTAAATATGCAAAGACTTTTATAGATGAAAAATTCAGAAGTGCGCTAGGTCTTTAAAAATAAAAACAGATGATAACAAATAAAATTATCATCTGTTTTCAAATGTCTAGGATGTAACCTTTAGTTCATCAATAAATGGAAATACGGCAGTATCATCAGTAATTAGAGTGTTTATATATCCACCTTTTAAGGCTGATAGAAGTACTTTGGATTTCTGCTTTCCACAAGTTAAGCACACTACATTTTCTATTTTACGTAAGTCTTCCAATTCGATTCCTACAAGTTTATCATTCATATCGCAATTAACCCTGTTACCATTGCTATCTATGAAGTGAGCACAAATATGACCAATTGAACCATTAGCTATTAAATTATGTTTAGAATAACTATTTAAATATCCTTTCCATATACTATTACTAGATTCTGTATCAATAGTGCCTAGACCGGTTAAAAGCATATTAGCATGCTTTGCAAGATTTAATGTATCTAATATGATAGGGTCCTTATAAAGTATCTGTTTTGTTTCTAAAGAATCTAAAAATAAAGGAGCTGTAAGGTAGTGATACTCCCCACCATAGGTTTCAGCAATTCTTCTTGTTAATTCCAAAGAATCGAATTGTCTATTATTTTTTGAAGCGGAGCCCATTACCTGAACAACTGTAATAGGGATGTTTTTATTGCAGTTTAAGGAATTAATTGTATTATAAATAGTTCTACCCCATGAAACTCCTAGGATTGTATTTTTATCTATAGTATTTTCTAGGTGAAAAGCACCCAATCTTCCTATCTTTTGTAATGTTTCCTCATAGGAATTATTATTATTTTTTAATACTCTTACATATTGTAAATTGAATCTTTTCAGAAGAAGTTCTTCTAATTCTAGATTTCTTTCACAGGGCTCATTAATTTTAATTTCTACTATAGATTTTTCACGAGATTCTTTTAATAGTCTTGATATTTTTGACCTAGATGTAAATAATCTAGTGGCTATTTCAGACTGAGTCATATTATGCACATAATATAAAGTTGCAACTTCTGATAATAAAAATGATTTTTCGATTTCATTTAAATTTTCTAAATCTTTCATTTTAATTCTCCTTATCCATTGGAAATAAATATCGTTTGATGAACATTTGATTAGTGTTATATTCTACATTTCTCTATGTAATCCTGTAAATTTAGTAAAAAAAAGATAAAAATGAACATATGTGCAATAAATGAAATAATATTGAAGTTAAAACTTTTTAAATGATATGATTAATGTGTAAACATTTAATATAATGATTTTTAGTTAGCAATAAATTTGGTATAGGAGGGATTTTGATGAATAAAGAGGTTTTAATTAAAGCTTCACAAGAAATAAGAGGCGATATTATATCTATGATATATGAATCTAAATCAGGGCACCCAGGAGGTTCGTTATCTTGTACAGATATAATTACTTATTTGTATTATGAAAGGATGAACATATCTAACCTAGAGTTTAAAAAGGAAACTAGAGATAGGTTTGTTTTAAGTAAGGGGCATGCAGCTCCAGCTTTATATGCTACCTTAGCAGAGAAAGGATTTTTTGATAAAAGTGAGCTGTTAAAATTAAGAAAGCTAGGAGCTCTATTACAAGGACACCCAGATTCGAAAAATATTCCAGGTGTTGATGTTTCAACAGGATCTTTAGGGCAAGGATTTTCAAATGCAGTAGGTATGGCTATAGGGCTACGACTAAAAGGGAATCCTGGTAGGGTTTATACATTACTTGGAGATGGTGAACTTCAAGAGGGGATAGTGTGGGAGGCGGTTATGGCTGCAGCTCATTATAAATTAAATAATTTAACAGCAATTGTTGACTATAATGGTCTTCAAATAGATGGCACAAATGAATCGGTTATGGGGATTGCACCTTTAGATAAAAAATGGGAAAGTTTTGGATGGAAGGTTGTAATGTGTGATGGACACGATTTTGATGATATAGATAGAGCATTTAATGAAGTTGATAGTGTTAAAGACAAGCCTACAGTTATTATTGCTAAAACAATAAAAGGTAAGGGAGTTTCTTTTATGGAAAACAATCCTAATTGGCATGGACAAGCACCAAACTTAGAGGAAAAAGAAAAGGCATTAGAAGAGATTATAGGATAGGAGGAGTAGTAGGTTATGGGAAGGGCAACTAGAGAATCGTATGGTATGGCATTGACTGAATTAGGTAAAGTAAATAAAAAAATAGTAGTCTTGGATGCTGATTTATCAAAATCTACAAAGACAAGTGAATTTAAAAATCAATTTAAGGATAGATTTTTCAATGTAGGAATAGCTGAACAAAACTTAATAGGAGTAGCAGCAGGTTTAGCTAATGTGGGTTTAATACCTTTTGCTAGTACTTTTGCTGTATTTGCTACAGGAAGAGCTTTTGAAGTAATTAGAAATTCAGTATGTTATCCTAAAGCAAATGTTAAAATTGCTGCAACCCACGCAGGAATTACTGTAGGTGAAGACGGGGGGTCCCATCAATCAATAGAAGATATTGCACTTATGACATCTTTACCTAATATGACTGTAATTGTACCTGCAGATCATAGAGAAACTATGGGGGCTATTAAGGCGGCAGCTAACCATGAAGGACCTGTATATATAAGACTTGGAAGATGCAATACAGAAGATATTTTTAATGAAGAATATGAGTTTGAAATTGGAAAAGGAGTTCAATTAACAGAGGGTAATGATATAGCTATTATTGCTACTGGAATGATGGTGTACATTTCAATTAAAGCAGCTGAAGAGTTAAAAAGGGAAGGCATTAATGCGAGAGTTATAAATATTTCAACTATAAAACCTATTGATAAAGAGATGATATTGAAAGCAGCGAAGGAAACTAAAGGAATAGTTACAGTAGAAGAACATTCAATTATAGGAGGGCTAGGTGCTAATGTGGCAAGTTTATTATCAGATGAGTATCCTACAACTGTAAAAATGGTTGGTATAAAAGATGTTTTTGGAGAATCAGGTACACCAATGGAACTTATGGATAAGTATGGATTAAATGTAAATGGTATAAAGAAAAAAGTTTATAGTATATTAAAATAGATGGAGGTAGAGAGATGAAAATTTTTATAGATACCGCAAATATTGAAGAAATTAGAAAGGCTAGTAAATTAGGTGTAGTAGCAGGAGTTACTACTAATCCATCTTTGATAGCACGAGAAGGAAGAGAATTAAAAGAAGTAATAGAAGAAATATGTTCTATTGTTGATGGACCAATAAGTGCTGAGGTTATTAGTCTTAAGGAAGAAGATATGATTCTTGAAGCTAGAGAATTAGCTAAGTTAAATAAAAATATTGTAATAAAGATACCAATTTGTGAAGAGGGATTAAAAGCTGTAAGTGTGCTTTCAAAAGAAGGAATAAAAACAAATGTTACTTTAATATTCTCACCATTACAAGCATTATTAGCAGCAAAGGCTGGAGCTTCATATGTTAGTCCGTTTTTAGGTAGAGTAGATGATATAGGTTCTGAAGGAATAGTATTGGTACAACAAATTATTGATATTTTTAAAGAATATAGAATTACTACAGAAGTAATTTCAGCAAGTATACGAAATCCAATACATGTTTTAGAAGCAGCATTAGCAGGATCACATATTGCAACAATTCCGTATGATGTTATATTAAAAATGTTAAAGCATCCATTAACAGATAGTGGAATACAAAAGTTTATTGAAGATTATAATAAAGCATGTAATAAGTAATATTATGATTTGGTCTGTAAAATAGGATAATTTCAGAAAAAATATTATAATATTGACTACCTCTAAATTTGGAGGTAGTTTTTTGTATTTAAGGTTGTCTAGGTAATAAGATGAAACTAAGGTAATAGATTAAGATATAAATGTTACTAGTGAAATTTATGAGTCTAACAAGGAAGAGTATTTCTATAATTGCAAAAATATAAAATTAATAAATAAGTTCAAATTAAAAAAATGATGAGTTAACAGTTAAAGTTTAGAGAATATATATGTTAATAAAAGTAGTTTGAATAAGAAATTTATTATCTAAATTGCAATATCAAATTGAACTATTTTTGTTAAATTGAATAAATAGTATCTTAATATTTATCAAAGAGTTTTTCGGGTGTTTTATAATTTAACTTTCTTGTAGGGAGAGCATTAATCCAATTTTCAATACGAGATATCTCATCTATAGTATATTGGAACATAGCTTTTCCTTTTGGAATAAATCTTCTTATTAGTCTATTATGTTTCTCATTACACCCTTTTTTAAAAGATGAATAAGGGTGCGTGAAATATACCTTAGTAGAACAGTCATTTTCTATATTACTAAGGTTTGAAAACTCAGAACCATTATCTGAAGTTATTGTTTTAAATACTTCACTGAATTTAATACCAAATTCATCTTTTATCCTTTCTAATTCCTTATCTACCGCTTCGGCAGTCTTAGCTTCTATATTTGTGGATTGAATTTAGTGTTTTTCTTTTTATTAAGGTTAAAAGAACATTATCTTTTTTATCTTTTAGCCCTTCAACAATATCTATCTCCCAGTACCAAAATTCTTCTCTTGTCTCTATTTTCTTATCTCTTTCCTCAATACTTCTACCGAGTTTTCTTCTATTAACTCTAACAATATTTTTATGCTTATTAATTCTTAATTTCATAGACAGATCACTATTCTTAATCTTTATAAATCCTAAATCTATATAATTATAAAGTGTTTTTTTATTTTATATTAA
>JAHAIU010000067.1 GCA_018372555.1 Clostridium sp. | reverse complement strand
GCCATTTTGAATGTCCTGACATTTTAATTCCTCCCAACATTAATCTAAAATTTTTAACCTAAGTGGAATTATATCATAATTATTTTTTTATTACAAATCTTCTACATAAAGTGATTCTAAGCTTCAAGCTTTTTGAAAATCAAATTTACTTGAATGGTAATAAATATATTATATAACCTTATAAAGCCTATTTTCTTCTTTGAAGTAAATATCCTCATCTTCTTTACTAATTAAAATCTTACCACTAGAAGCTTCTATTATTTCTTTTTCTATTTCTTCTACAATAGAAACTTCTGATATAGTGCTTAACACTACTTTATCAGTATATTCTATATCTTCAATGTGCCAATTTTTTTCATTAAATATATATTGAATCTTACCAAGCATATCATATTCCATAGTGAAAAGTAACTTTTGCCCCTTAACCTTCTCAACTACCTTTGCTGCTTTAATAGCAATTGAAGCTCCTTTAGTATATGCCCTAGTTAATCCACCTGTCCCTAGTAGTATACCCCCATAATATCTAGTTACTACTATTGCACAATCAGTTACATTGCTTTTCTTCATAACTTCTAATATAGGAATACCTGCTGTTCCTTGTGGCTCTCCATCATCACTATACCTTTGGATACCCATATTTTCACCTATTACATATGCATAGCAATTATGAGTAGCTTGTTTATGCATAGCTTTTATTTCATTGATAAAAGCCTTAGCTTCTTCTTCATTTTCACATCTTTTAGCATAACCTATAAATTCAGACTTTTTTTCTATAAATCTATCTTCACCATAATTTCTTACTGTAGTATAACTCAAGACAGTTCCTCCCTGATAATTTTAAATCCTTTAATAATTTTTTCCTCACTAGTTTGTGAAAAGCTAATTCTAAAATAATAGTCTCCATTAACTGAATCCTTAAAGAAAATAGAACCTGGAGTTATATATACTCCTCTTTTCTTTAATTTATAAAATAATTCTTTAGAGGTAATATTCTTATTTTTAATTTCTAAATAAAAATATAAGCCTCCCTTTGGATCAATATATCTAATATAATTATTTAATTCATTTTCAATTAAGTTTTTCATTAATTTATACTTTTTAATATATTCTTCTCTTTGAAATTCTATATTTTCTTTCCAATATCCCTTACTAATATATAATTCAAGAGCTCTTTGCATTAAACTTGAAGTCGTAATATCTGTATTAATCTTAGATCTTTGGATAATTTCATTAAAAGATGTTGGTGTAACCATATAACCAAGTCTAATCCCTGGTAAAAATATTTTAGAAAAACTTTTTATATATATTACTCTATCGTATTTATCTAACTTTTTAAAAGGTTCATGTATAATATTATTATCATAAATAAGTTCAGATAAATAATCGTCTTCAATAATATAAAAATCGTATTTTTTTGCTAGTTCTAATATTTTAAGTTTCTTTTCTTTACTATAGCTAATTCCTGTTGGATTATGAAAATAGCTCATAGTAAAGAAACAACTAATTTTATTTTTTTTTAGAATTTCTTCAAATGCTATTAAGTCTATACCATCTTCTTCTAAGGCTACTTCAAAAATATTAGCTCTTCTCCATTTAAATACAGAAATTGCTCCACCATATGTAGGTTTTTCCACTATTACATTATCATTTATATTTACTATTGCTTTCGATGCTATATCTATACCTTGCTGAGCTCCAGAGACAATAAGAAGATTTCTTATATCTAATTCTTCATTCCAAAAAGATTTATTAATTGTCTCTCTTAAATTTTCATAACCTAGGGCTTCCTTTGCTATTAAAGCATTTGCTCCATCTCTATCTAAAACTTCATTTAGAACATCCTTAAATTCTGCTACTGGAAAATAAACTTCAGAGTTAGTCTCTCCTGTAAAATCAATAATTTCTTCTAATTTTTCTAAAGTCAAGCTTTTAATTATTTTTGAGTATTCTCTATTAAATAAGGAGATAACTTCTCTCTTCTTAGCATAGGTACCTGAACCTACCTTTTGATAGGCATACCCATCAGACTTTAGCTTTTTATAAGCATTTACTATTGTAACCTTATTTACTTCTAACATATCTGTTAGAGCTCTTATTGTAGGAAGTTTTTCACCATCTTTTATCTTTTTACCATCTATTAATTTTTTTATATAATTAGCTATTTGAATATATTTAGGAATTTCCTCTTCAAAGACTATATTATAAAGTTCTTTCATAATTTCCCCCAAAATATATATGTTTCAATAAGTAATCTACATTTTTAGTACTTATGTTATTTAAAGTAAAAATGTTTTAAATTAAACTACATAATTGAAAGCATATATAGTTTAATTTTTATATAAGTTGTCAAATTATTTTAATTTCTTAACATTCTAATATGTAGTGTAAATTAATATAATGTAAAAACTTTATTGCAACTTATATAATTATTCTTTATATCTATAAACATTTTCCATAGATAATAAAATACCTTTTTCATCTCTAAATTCTCTTTTTTCTTTAACTAAAATATTATTATTATGTAAAACCTTTAAAATTTCCTCTGTTTTAATCTTAAAGTTTTCAAAATAACTATTATTATCGATTTCAAAAGCACTAAGGTATTTATTTTCCTTTTTAATAAAATCAATCATTTCTTTAGCAGCCTTAATTATATTAAACTCTAAATAACCTTCCATATAATTTAATAATTCCTTTATACTATCTTCATTAACTTCTTTATATAAAAGATTTTGAACCCTAATATTCAATTCATCATTTAAATTGCAAGCCATATTTAAGGAGTCTTTAGTAACTGTATATCCATTTATACTTAAATAAAGCATTGAAAAATTATTCAGAGCTCTAATTATTAATTCATGAGCAGTATACCTGCTACCCTTACTTAAATACTTTCTACATATTCGGGCTTCCTTATAAAAGCTTCCTAGGTATGTTAAATTCCATCTTCCCTTATCTTTATCTATCATATACAGTACTTGTTGATTTAACTCATTAATTTCATTATCTATTGAGTATATTAGTTTAGAAGACATTAAATAATTTTTAATTAAATCTCTTTTCCCTGCAGATTTTAAGTAATTTTTAAAACTATCCTTGCTAAGAAATTTAATATGTACTGGTATATCTAATACTTCTGAATAAATATCTCTTATCTTATTAAATCCATCTTTATATATTACAAATAAATCTATATTTGAGCCTTCCCATAAATCACCTGAAACCATACTACCAAAAACAAATATTGAAATAACATTAGGATTCTTCTTTAAGATTTCAGTTATTTCTAAATATGAGTTTTGATATTCTGCTACTGATTTTGCCATTACTCATCCCACCCTTATAATAATTGTATATAAGTTACAATAATATCTTTACATTTTATTAAGTTAATTGATATTTAAAATATTTCAGTTATATAATTACATACCAACTTATATAAAAATTAAAAGATCCATGCTTTCAATCAATATAATTTTATTTCAAGACTATTTTCCACTTAAAATTACATAATTACTCAAAATGTATATTATTTATTGAAACATATATATTATTACAATTTATTATATAAAAAAACTGCAATAAAGTCTAACCTTCATTGCAGCATTGTTTAATTTATGACTTATTGTAGTATATTTATTACAAAATCTTTTGACTTATTGTAGCTTTCATCATCAACTTCTACTACCATAAAACTACCATCTTCTCTATATTCCTCTTCTAAAACTCTTCCATTTCTATGAAGATATGAATTTATATCACTTCTATCATAAGGAATTAAATATTCACATTTCTTCATTTTATAAGGAAGTTTTTCTTCAATTAAAGATAATAGCCCATCCAGATTAATACCTTCCTTTGCAGATATTTCTATAGTTTCATATTCTTTAGTAGCTTCTTTTATAGATTCTAAGTTTTCCTCTGAAGCCATATCTATTTTATTTAAAACTAAGATAGTATCCTTATCCTTAGCTCCTAATTCTTCAAGGACTTCTTCTACAGCTTCAACTTGCTCTAAAGCATTATCTGAAGATGCATCTACAACATGGCATAAAAGATCTGCATAAATTACTTCTTCTAATGTAGACTTAAAAGCTTCAACTAAATCATGAGGTAATTTTCTAACAAATCCTACTGTATCTGTTATAGTCACAACTCCCTTGTTTTTTAAGATAATAGATCTAGTAGTAATATCTAATGTAGCAAATAACATATCAGCTTCAAAAACCTTTTCTTTTCCTTGGACTTCCTTTTGAGCTGCAATATCACATAGTTTATTTCTAAGAGTTGATTTACCTGCATTAGTATATCCAACTAAAGAAACCTTAGGTATACTTTCTTTATTTCTCTTTTCCCTTTGAACTTCTCTAGTCTTCTTGATTTTCTTTAATTCATCATTTAAATCATAAATAGTTTCTTTAATATGTCTTCTATCAGTTTCTAACTTCTTTTCTCCTGGTCCCTTAGTACCTATTCCTCCACCTGTTCTTGAAAGCATAGTACCTAAACCTTGTAATCTACTCATTCTATATTTAAGCTGTGCTAATTCTACTTGAATCTTAGCTTCTTTACTTCTAGCTCTTCTTGCAAAAATCTCAAGTATTAATGTAGTTCTATCTATAACCTTTGCTCCTAATGCAGCTTCTAAATTTCTAACTTGAGAGCCTGAAAGTTCATCATCAAATATTATTAAGTTAGCATGTTTACTTTGTCTTAATGATGCTATTTCAAAAACCTTACCTTTACCTATATAAAAGGCTGGATCTACTTTACTTCTGCTTTGGTATACCATATCTAATACTGGAATATCACAAGCCTTTGTTAATTCCTTTAATTCCTCTAAACTTTCTTTAGTATCAGATCCAACTAAGATAGCCTTTTCAGCATTATCTTCTGTTATTTCTCTTTCCTTTATTAAACCTTCAATATGTTGAATCTTATCTAAAATATTTATAGAAAGTAATTCATTTAAAGATAAATTTAACTTTTCTTCATAATCTAATAAATCATTAGTAATTGTTATCATTCCAAGAGAATAGTCAGTTATCTTACCATCATATACTCCAATAGCTACAACAGCATCTAACTTAAGCTTTAATAAAGCTGATAAATCTAAAGCTGATAAATTAGAATATCCATTTGGATGAGTATGAATCACCCTAACTCCTGATAGTCTCCTTTCTCTAATATCAATCATTCCTATTTCAACAGATGTTGAGTCTCCTATTGTAATTGATACAACTTTCCCTCTTCTATCTACAGCAACACTAATTTCTCTTTCTATATTAGAAGAAATTCTTGATATAGTTTGAATTATCTCTTCACTACAAACCTCATCTTTTAATACCCTTGCTCTATATAAGCCTTCAAGCTCATCTAAAAAGGTCTTCTTTACTCCTTCAGTATTACCAAATATCATTTATATCACCCTACTTTATAATATATTAGATCTGTCACATAAAAAGTAATAATTGTGCGACAGGACTCTATACTTTGTATTAATTATGTTTATATTATAAGTTATTGTCAAGTATTTATCCCCTAAGCTGCTAAATTAAAAATGGAGTCATCTTCATTGAAAGTATTAACATTATATAGAAAAAGTACTTCTTTTATATCATTATTAACTAAATACTCTGAAACAGAATCTTTATAATATCTTAAATCTATAAGAGAAATATTTCCATAATTCTCTGTTAAAAAAGGAACAAAATTATTTGCATATGAATCTTTTATTATCAATATCTTTTTATCAGTATTTTTATCTGATTCAATTTCTATAAGTGGGTGATTTCCATCAAAAAATACTTGATATTTATCTTTATCATAAAGTTTTTCACTATTAAATAGACTTGTATCCTTTTTCTGTTCGGTAACATAATTAACTAATACATTCTTATTATTAGGAATATATATTTTCAGTTTATCTTTACCTAATCCATAGAGCCCTATCTTAGAAGATAGACTGCCATAAAAGTCATTGGATGCTATTATACTTTGAAACTTGTCTTTATTAGTAGCTTCTATTCCTATAGCTTCACAAAAAGACTTGTACCCTAAATATGCTCCATCAGCTGTCCAATGATGATCAGTTTTAAAATAAATATATTCATCTTTGTATTGTTCTAATTTATCATATACTGTAATAAAGTTTATATCTTCTGATAAATTTTTTTCTACTTTTTTGATATATTCTATCTCATCATCAACTGGTGAATACTTTGGTAATTTATCATTTAGAATACTCGTAGCAGTGGGTACCAGCATAAAGTTAATATTTAAATCTGTATTTAATTTCTTAAATTCATTAATAATACTTATTTTATTAAATAAATCCTCATTTGATGTTATTTTAAAATCTTCAAATAACTGATTATCTTCACCTATATAAACATTGTTTATTTTATTTTTCCCTATCATCAATTGAATTCTTGATTTAAATGATATAAAATTTGTTCTCTTAAAAAATTGATCTGCAACATAACTATTTAAATTTTCTGTATAATTTTCTGATAAAATTCTAGGTCTACTTTGTAAATTTCTATTTTCAACCTCAGAAAAATTTTTATCTAAACTTATAAAATTTGCTATTACAAAAAATATTAATGTAAATATAAAGATACAGGATAATAATAAGAAATAACTTTCATTAAATTTCTTAATATTTCTCTTAACAAATTTATTATTTTTCATTTTATAGCTTTTCATATGTATTCACCTATTTCTAAAATCTAAAGTATAAAAATGGATTGTAAGTTTCTGATACTAAATAAGCTATACTTACAATAAATATAATAAACTCTATAACTACTATTAGTATCAAATCCTTCTTTTTGAAGAACTTCATAATATTTTCAATAGACTTTTTTATAATATCCGTTGCTAACACTATAGATAATATAACTAATATTATATTAGTACTAATTAAATATGCACCTAATTTGTCAACAATAACATCCCCAAATCCAAACATTACCTTTATATATTCAATTGCTGAACTTAAATTATTAGCATCAAAGAATACCCATCCTATTGTAACAATTATCATTGTATATAAGTGACTTATATACTTAGGTAACTTATCTAATACTTTACTTAAAAAGATCTTTTCAAAATATAGTATAAAGCCAAAATAAAGCCCCCAAACAATAAAGTTCCAGCTTGCTCCATGCCATAATCCAGTTGTTAGCCATACAATAATAATATTTCTTAATTGAATTAAATTTCCTCTTCTATTCCCACCTAACGGAATATATAAATACTCCTTAAACCAACTACCTAGTGAAATATGCCATCTTCTCCAAAACTCTGTTATACTTTTAGACATATATGGATAATTAAAATTTTCTAAGAAATCAAAACCAAACATCTTCCCAAGTCCAATTGCCATATCTGAATATCCGCTAAAATCGAAATATATCTGCAATGTAAATGCTACTATACCTATCCATGCTGCTAATAATGATAAATTATCAATATTTATGCTCTTTACTTCAAGCCAAATAGAACCTAAATTATTAGCTATTAAAACTTTTTTCGCTAATCCAATAATAAACCTTTCAACACCTTGTCCAAATTTATATATAGTTACTTTTCTATATTCTATTTCTTTTTCTATATCAGAGTACTTTACAATAGGCCCTGCTACAAGCTGTGGGAACATTAATACATATAAAGAAAACTTTATTATATTGCTTTGAGGAATTACTTTGCCTTTATAAACATCTACTATATAAGATATTAATTGAAAAGTATAAAATGATATTCCTAATGGTAAAGAAATTTCTCTTACATTTAAATTAATATTAAAAACTATATTTATATTTTCTATTAAGAAAGAATAATATTTAAAAAATACTAGTATAGCTATGTTAATTAATGTAATTGTAAAAAGAATCAGCCTCTTCTTTTCAATATTACATCTATTTTTATAAATTAATATTGATAAAATATAATTTATTATCATACTAACTATTATTAAAAATATATATCTTGGTTCACCTAAGGTATAAAATATAATACTAAAAATTAATAATATTATATTTTTATATTTATAAGGTGAAAGATAATAAACTAATAATACTATAGGTAAGAATACAAAAATAAAAGCTAAACTACTAAAAACCATATTTATTACCTCATTTTTTACTTTATCTAAAATGTTTATTAATTATCTTTTCTATTTTTTTATTATCTTCATTTACTATATATATTAAAGTTGTACCTTTAGTCTTAAAAATACAACCATCTAAAAGTGAATATGCATCAGCATTGTAATCTTTAAAACTACTTTTTTTATTCTCTATAACTTTACTTATATTTTCTTTATTAGCTTTTAATAAATTCTCATCTTTAAAATTTAAAACTAAAATTTCTTTTGGATTCATATTACTATTAGATTTGAAAAATATATAGTTATCTACATCATTTGTAGATATACCGTATATTTTTCTTAAATCTTCTATTGTACCTTGTTTATAATCTTCGGTTATAAACTTATTAATATCATCATTTAGAGATTCTATATTCAATTTCTTTTCTTTTAAAAATGGATAAGCTAAAATAAAAATTACTACTACTACTAATATCTCAATAATATAAACCCTTGAATATTTCCCTCTAATCATTCTATTACTCTCCTATCAAAATGCTTTCCTTTAACGTCTCTAACCAAATATTATAAAACTCATATTTAAAATGAATCCCATCTCCTTCATATAAATCTACTCTACTACTAATTTTAGAATTTATATCCACATATGCTACATTTGTTTCGCTACAAACATCTTTAATAATATTTCTAAACTTTAATATATTTTCATTCGTTAATCTATAGTTAGTATTTATAGCATTACTCATTACATCTGTAGGTGAAATTGCATATATTTTTACTTTGGGCAATTCACTTCTTATGCTATTAATTAAACTTATATATGTTTCTCTAAACTTATCTTCTGTTAAATTTTCATTTAAACCATCAAATTCAATTACATCATTCATACCATAAAAAAGAACTACATTTTCAGGATTTATTTGCTTAATCTTATCTACTTTGCTCATTGCATCCTTCACATTATCTCCTTTTTCAGCTATAACATTGTACTCATTAACTAATTCATAATCTATTAATCCTTCTGTTATTGAATCTCCTAAAAATACAGTATTCTTATAAAACTGAAAAAAGTTAATTTCTTCAGAAGCTTGTATTTCTTCTTTCTCTTTAGATTTTTCTTTTTCTAATTTAATACTGTTTTTAATAGTTTCAATATCATTTTTATTATTTAAAACTTCTACAGCCTTATTAATTGTTTTCTTATCATCAATCATGATAGAACTAAAAAAAATTCCTCGTACACTTATAAAAATTAATATTATACTTAATAAAATTAGTATCAATCTCTTCATCTGTAAACACCTCATATTAATTTATAATAAAATTATACTTACATTTATTTAAAAAAAGTTACAAAATCGTTACATAGTAAATACATATTTGTTATTTTAAATATAAATTTGTTATTTTAAATATAAATTTACTATTTTACTATGACTTACTCCCTAAAATTAAGTTGCAAATATACTGAAAATATGTAATATTAAATTTATAATAAATTTAATATTACATAAATATATAAGCATATTCCATCATATTTTTAGGAGGATTAATCTAATGGATGACAAAAAAAGAAACATACTTTTTACTGAAAGTGAAATAAAAAATAGAATTGAAGAACTTGGAAAGATAATAGCAGAAGATTATAAAGATAAAAATCTTTATGTACTTCCTTTATTAAGAGGAAGCTTTATATTCGGAGCTGATATCTTTAGAGCTATAAATTTAAAAGCTAAAGTTGGTTTTATGACAACTTCAAGTTATGGTCACGGTGAAGAAAGTACTGGCGAAGTTAAAGTTGTTAATGATATCCCTGATAATATTGAAGGTTTTGATGTACTTATAGTTGATGATATAATAGATACTGGATATACTATGGAATTTGTAATTAACTATGTTAAAAGTCGTGGCGCTAAATCTGTTAAGACTTGTACTCTTTTAGATAAACCATCTAGAAGAAAAGTAGATCTAAAGCCAGATTATTGTTGTTTTGAAATTGAAGACTTATTTGTAGTTGGATATGGTCTTGATTATGAAAGCTATTATAGAAATGTACCATACGTATTTAACTGGGAAAGTAAGTAAAAAGCTGCATTAAGCAGCTTTTTTTTAGTTAATTTTTGTTTAAGTCTATTGCTGTAGATGGTGTTTTACCTACAATTATAGTTTCTGATATTGGAATTTGAGTTACTACCTCTACTTCTTCACTTCTAAATGGAACTATAACCTTCATCTTCATATTTACATTTAAATATATTTTATGTCTGGTCTGATTTATACCAGCACTTTCAAATATAGATTCATAACTACTAGATATATTCCCGACTTGGGTCATTTCCACACCTATATCTGGCCCTAAATTATAAAAAACCAAGTTTTTAGTCATATATCCTAAGGGTACCTCTAACCCAATTTCTTCAAGTTCACCTATTTTTCTATTAGCTTCTAATACTAATTTTGAAGATAAGTAATTTAGTTTTACAGTATCAGCTCTTAGCATTGTTATATTTCCTTCATTATCTTTATCTGTAATTATAATTTCTTCATAATTAAAATCCTTTGAATAAATATCTAATGCTGTTTCATTAATTATTTCTGTAGCCTCTCTTTTCATCCTTTCTTCCCCTATAGATAATACCGCTGGTAAAATATTTTTATTAAATAGGTATATTATGGAATTAAATAAAATAAATATGGCAATAATAGCCAATATAGTCTTAGGGTGTTTAATTTCAAATCGCATTTTAGGTTTTTTTGTATAATAGTTCATAGGCACCTTCTAGAGTTATTATTTTACTCTTTATATAAATATGCTATAATAAACTATATTATTTATTTCAAACCATTAAATAATTATGATTATGAGGGAGGAACAAATGGCTAATAAAGAAACTTCAAGATCAGAAAAAAGCCAAGCTAATGTTAAAAAGAAAACAAACAATAGCAAAAGAAATAAAAAGAATAAAAAAGATAAAAATCAACCGAAATATAAAAAAATATTGAAAGGAACATTTCTTGGAATACTAATTGCTGGTCTTTTATGCTTTGTTGTGGGGCTTGGCTATATATTTGCAATTATTAAAAGTACTGACCCATTAGATGTTAATGCGGTATTAAATTTAAACGAGCCTTCAATGCTATTTGATAGCGAAGGAAACTATATAGACAATTTACCTACTGAAGAGGAAAGATATAAAATAACACTAGATGAAATGTCACCATACTTAAAAGACGCTTACGTCTCAATTGAAGATGAGCGTTTTTATAACCATAGTGGTATAGATATTAAAAGAACTATAGGATCTGCCTTAAGCTCTGCAATAACCTATGTAACAGGCAAAGGAAATATCCAAGGTGGTTCTACTTTAACACAACAATTAATTAAGAACACATTACTTACTAATGATGTAAAAATAGAAAGAAAGGTTAGAGAAATCTATCTTGCATTAAGTCTTGAAAGAAAACTAAGTAAGGATCAGATATTAGAAGCATACTTAAACACTATTCCTCTTGGAGGAAGAGTTTATGGCGTTGAAGCTGCTGCTAAATATTACTTTGATAAAAGTGCAAAGGACTTAAATTTAGCTGAGTCAGCTCTTATTGCTGGGTTAACTCAAGCACCTACAACTTATAGTCCATATTATCCTGATAATGTAGAAGATCCTACAATTTACTTAGATAGAACTAAAACTGTTCTTATGAAAATGCTAGAACTAGGTAAGATAAGCCAAGAAGAATATGATGAAGCTTATGCTTTTACTGATGCAAATAGCTTTGCATTTTCTCAAACTGTTACTACTTACAAAATAAACTATGAATGGTTTGTATATCCTGCAATAGACCAAGTAAGAAAAGATTTAAAGGAAACATATAAATATACAGATGAGGAAGTAGATAGATTATTCTCTACTGGCGGTCTAAAAATTTATACTACTATGGATAGAGCTATGCAAGATTCTACCCAAGCAGTATTAGATGATAGAAATAGTATTAAGCAACTTGATATATATGCAAACCCAGAAGTTACTGATGATACAGGAACTTTAAAGTTACAAGCTGCTGCATCAATTATTGATTATAGAACTGGTGAAGTAAAAGTATTAGTTGGTGGTAGAGGTGATCAACCAGCAAGATCTACTAATAGAGCTTATGACGCTTTAAGATCAATAGGTTCTACAACTAAACCACTAACAGTTTATGGACCTGCTATTGATACTAAAACTATCACAGCAGGTACTGTTTTAGATGATGCCTTATTACCTGAATCAATCAAAGCTAAATATCCAGGATGGAACCCTCAAAACTGGGACTTTAAATCTTCCGGATATATTACTGCTAGAGAATCCCTTGCTTTATCTAAAAACGTACCTACTATTATGATTGAGGATAAACTAGGTGTTGAAACTGGACTTTCTTATGCAGAAAAGCTAGGATTAATTTATGGCCCAGATTCAAAGACATTATCAGTACTATCCCTTGGTGAATTTACTGGTGAAAACTCAGACGGTACTTACGATGGTGGTAATCCATTTATCCTAGCTTCTGCCTTTGGTACTTTTGGTAATAATGGAGTACGCGTTGAACCTACTTTATATACTAAGGTTGTAGATGGTAATGGTAAAGTATTATTAGAAGCTAATCCTAATAAAGAACAAATATTTTCACCTCAAACAGCTTATATTATGAGAGATTTACTTAAGGGACCTTTAACTTTTGATGGTGCTTTAGCAAAGCTTTCTAATATGCCTGTAATTGGGAAAACAGGAACTACTAACTCTGTTACAGACTTCCTATTCGCTGGACTTACACCTTATTATTCTGGTGCTGTTTGGATTGGATATGATAATCGTGAGCCAATGGGTGGAGCAAGTTACAGTTCCTCTGCAGCTTCATTATGGGGAGCTATGATGGCACCAATACATGCTAACTTAGAATATAAAGAATTTGATGGAAATCCTGGAGGAATTACTACAGTTTCTATCTGTAAGGACTCTGGTAAGAGAGCTACAGATCTTTGTGCTAGAGATCCTAGAGGCTCTAGAGTCTATTCTGAAATGTTTATTTCAGGAACTGAACCTAGTGGTGTATGCGATGTCCACGTTACAGCTAAAGTAAATAAAAACAATAATAAGTTAGCTACTGAAAATACACCTCAAAATTTAATTGAAGAAAGAGTTTTTATTAAGAAAAATAGTTCAAATAAAAACACAGCAGATGCTCAATATGTTCTTCCAACTGAAAAGGATGATAGTAAACAACAAGCAAATGATGAAGAGTTTAAATTATCTGACTTAGGTATTAAGGTAGGAAGTAATGCTGATGATGCTGTTAGCATTCTTCAATCTAAAGGTGTAAATGTAACAATTAAAAATAATAGTTCAAAAAATAGAACAATTAAGTCCATTTCTTCTAATAAAGCTAAAAAAGGTGATACCATAACGATAGAACTTGAAGCTGATACTCCAGGAGAACCTAACGATGGTGATAATA